>CAZSUF010000092.1:324-2003 GCA_964609875.1 uncultured Bifidobacterium sp. | reverse complement strand
CTAATTTATTACCCGGACTTGAAGGCACAGAATAATCTTTGCAAGCCTCGCCAGATTTGCATATTTCACAAACATCTTCACTTCTTTTTTGTAATTCTCTATCGAAACTCATGGGTATTTTTTTAAAGTGGGCAAAGATAAGCAACTTAGATTTCTAAGAAGCATGTTGATCGAGTTGTTTGTTTTTATTTTTGGGTGGCAGACACGCTTTTCGTTGCAAGTCCTCTCCCGCCAGAGCGCGGGATGCGGGCTTTTCACTGCAATCGTTGCCACGAGCACACAGTAAGCAAGTTCCTATTCACTCAATTGTATTTTCAATTGACTGCCTTCTGAAATGATATCTATAAAACCACATAGTTCTCCTTTCTGATAAAATCCATGCGAAAATGAATCTACGCCTTTGGTTTGATCATTTTGGACAAGAATCACATATTCACCTTCTTCCTTTTGAATGGCTGTCCAATCAAGTACACCTTCGCCTTTGGAATTTTCCGCCACATGATCTAAAGTTTGCTTTACATTTAAAGCTTTCACAGTTACTGAAACCGGATAGGCATTTCTATTTGTCACTGAAATTTTTGTCACTTTGTTCATACTGCAAGCAGCCATCAAGCATGTACCTAGGCCTATAACGATGTATTTCATTTGAATTTTATTTATGAAACAAATCTAACAATATATTTTTTAAGTTGTATTCATTAGGTCTTTTCATGAGTTTAAACCGCTCATCATATTTTAACAGAATATATCGAACTGAGTCTTTATTTTTGATGCACAAAAAAATAAAACATGAATAAAATCATTCTCGCAGGATTTGCCATCATCATGGCTTGTTTTGCACAAACAGTTCAGGCTCAAAATGTAGACGAAGTAATTAATAAGCATATCGAAGCCATTGGAGGAAAAGACAATTGGGCTAAATTAAAATCTACTAAATCAGTGGTGAAGATGAAAGCTCAAGGCGCTGAAATTAATATGACTATGTATCAAGTAGACAAAAAGGCTATGAAAGTGGATATTGAAGTGATGGGAATGAAAGGATACCAAATTATTACAGATAAAGAAGGTTGGGGATTCATGCCTTGGGGCGGTCAGTCTAAAGCAGAGCCAATGACTGCAGAAGAAGTTAAAGCTGCTCAAGATCAATTAAATATTCAAGATGAGTTTATTACTTATAAGGAAAAAGGAAAAAAATTAGAATATGTCGGCAAAGATGATGTAGAAGGTACAGAATGCCACAAACTAACGATGACTGATAAGGAAGGTAGAATTACGACTTATTATTTAGATGCTTCTAATTACCAAACTATCAAACAAACAGTGAAGGCAACAATTAATGGGAAGGAAATGGAAACTACTTCTATGTTCAGCAACTATAAAAAATTCGATCAAGGGATAGTACTTCCAATGAATACTTCTGGAGATATGGGTGAAATGGAATTTACCAGCATTGAAATCAACCCAAAAATTGATGAAAGCATTTTCAAACCAACAAACTAAAATCATGGAAAGTCTGCAAACGCAGACTTTTTTTTAAACTAAATTTTTATGAAAAAACTATTAATATTTGGTTTGACACTTTGGGCATTCCATTCACATGCACAAGTGTCAATTACTTCAGCACAATTTGGTATTATGGAAGCTCGTGCCTTAGGGCCAGGCACCATGAGTGGAAGAAT
>CAZSUF010000092.1:0-314 GCA_964609875.1 uncultured Bifidobacterium sp. | reverse complement strand
GCAGGTTGTGGTGTTTGGAAATCTACCAATGCAGGTAACTCTTTTAAATCTATTTTTGATAAGTATTGTCAATCTATTGGAGCCATCGGCATTGATCCCAAAACACCTACTACAGTATATGTAGGCACTGGGGAAAGTAACATGCGTAATTCGGTTTCAATTGGAAATGGTATGTATAAATCTACGGATGGCGGTGACAATTGGAAAAAAATCGGGTTAGATAGTACCGAACATATTTCAAGAATTATTGTACATCCTACCAATCCTGATATTATTTATGTATCAGTTCCAGGTCCATTATGGAGTGATAGCGA
>CAZSUF010000091.1:0-13096 GCA_964609875.1 uncultured Bifidobacterium sp. | reverse complement strand
AATAAGGGTATAGTTTGATTATAGGTTGCTCCAAGTCCAAAACCTTTTTCTAAGAAAGCATCTTTTTTATCTCCCCGAATTTTAAAATACACATACGAACTTGGAATATCATTTAAATCGCCGCAAATAATGGAAGGATGCTCATTATGCTGAATGATATTCGTTACGAGATCAGCTTCTAAACCTCTATTAATGGTGCTATGTTCGAGTTTGTTATAAATAGATTTAGATTCTTCAAAAGTTTTATCATCAAATTCTGGCAATTCTTTTTTACTCACTAAAGCCGATTCGGATAAACTAAATCTATTTGATTTTAAATGAAGATTAAAAATAGAAACTGTGTCTTTCTGAAATAACAAATTAGCTTGTTGTAGCATATTGTTGCCAGCCACATCTACATCATGATTTTCTGATTGAACAATGGGCAAATGAGAAAAAATAATACTCCCCCACTTCCCTCTCTTATTTACATTCACATTACATTCGGCATAATACTCATAGTTGCATGAATCTACGATGGCTTGTATATTATTAACCCCCGCTGAATCATTGCCCGAATAAAATTCTTGCAAACAAAGTACCGTTGGATTTTGTTCTTTAAAGAAACTGAGTATTTCGTTTCGTGTAGTTTTTTTCCCGCTCCAATTGTACAAATCAAGTAAACGAACATTATAACTCATCAATGAGAATTGCTTCGTAGAGTCTGTAGTTTTTCCTTGGTTAAAAAGATGTCCGCCTACCATCACACTAAATACATTCCAACAGAAAACAAAGGCAGCTAATGGAATCAATGCATACCAAAACTTTTTAATGAGTAACCAAAAAATAAAAAATAGTATATTGACAACAAGTAAAACAGGTGTAAGCAATCCTAGAATTCCAATAAAACTTTGCTCATATGGATTAATCGTCGGAATCAGTCTACAACTGGCAAATAAGATAGCTGCCAATATGCAAGTCAGTAATAAAAAATATTTAAAAAACTTTTTCAATCGATGTCTTTATTTTTTTAGTTGACTTAATTGTTCTAGGAGTTGTTTTTCTTTATGGCTCAAGGAGTCTATGCCTGATTGATGAATTTTGTCTAACAAGGTATTTAATAATTCTTCGTCGCTTTTTTTATTGTATGAGTTGATATTAAATGCTTGACTCATCCTACCTGAAGTTTTCTTGAGGACATAATTTTCGTTGTTCCAAAAATAATTCGATAATCGCGCTAATTGATGAGAGCAGGTTAAAAAGAATGAGGGTAATCCATAATTATATAAAACTCCGGTAAGCACACTCCCCAAAATAAGACTGGCATGATGAAATGAAAGTCTGGCAAATGAGACCACCACAAATAATACAAACGCCAAGCCAAGTTGCCACAAACGAACTTGTAAAGAACCGAGTTGCCAAATCACATAAGTAGGCCTAAATAAACAGGCACCTACCACCACAGCAGTAACAGCTGGCAAAGCGCCTCCATAATAAAAAGATGTTGTGGGAAGTAGCAACAAATGACTTAACCCTAGAAAAATCCCCCCCATGATACCTCCGAAAATAAACAAAGGCATTACATGAAACTCTCCTTTGAGGTCTTCAATCACCATACCGAATATCCAAAGCCAAATCATGTTGCCAATAATTTGCATGAAATTCATTTCTACAAACATATAGGTCACGATAGTCCAAGGCTGCCGAATCCACTCGGAAAAAGAGGCAGGTAAAATCATTTTTTGCCAGACAACCTGATCGAAAAAGGTGGTTTCTTCTCCATTAATAAGCAGGGTGATTCGAATAAAATGCATAATCACAAAAAGCAAAGAAATGACGACCATAATTTTTATAGTATCTCTTTTCGACAAGCTGAGGAACATCATTTTGGTATTTTTACTATACATATTAATAGAATCGAGTTCGATTAGTTTTATTCCAGATTTTTAAAATGATAAAGGCAAATAGCATGCCACCTAGGTGAGCAAAATGCGCAATATTGTCTCCCGAGGTTTTGTTAATACCTGCATACAATTCGAATAAGGCATAAAATCCGACTAAGTATTTTGCTTTAATAGGAAAGGGAATAAATAAAAGCATGAGTTCAGTATTGGGAAATAAATAGCCGAAAGCAAATAAAATACCGAATACAGCTCCTGAGGCACCCACGGTTGGTTCGTTAATCGAGGAATTATACAATTCATGCAAGCCTACTGAAGCGGCATTGCTAAATTCAGCACTCATCGGATTGTTTGCCCAATCTGCTTTGAATTTAAGAAATCCTGGATTATTGATGCCGTTTTGAGTTAATAAGGAAGCAAACTCCTTATACGTAGGATTCTGATCGAAGACTGCAATGGCAGATTTAAGTACATGAAACTCATAAGATAATACGCCTAGATGCAATGCAGAAGCGCCTAAGCCACAAAGAATATAAAATATTAAAAATCTTTTGGGGCCTAAATAGTTTTCCAACACGGTGCCAAACATCCATAAGGCAAACATATTGGAAAATAAATGCATGGTATTGGCATGCATAAACATGTGGGTCACGAATTGCCATACTTTAAAATAAGGCGATTCCCAATAATGCAATCCCAGGATCGATACTAAGTCGATATGTAGATTGGGTAACATAATAGTTGCCAAAAAAAACAAGCCATTAATAATGAGTAGATTTTTGACAACGAGTGGTAAAGAGTCCATGCCTCCTCTTGAGCGAAATTCCATCGAGCAAAAATAGGACTTGTGCTTGATATTAATGGCGGTATCCTTAATTGGCCACATGAAGTTTTTTATACTTCATATGCAAATTCAGTGGACCTGACATAAAATGAAATCATGTGGAAGCTAATTAAAGAAATGAAGGTATGCGGTTTTACGAGAGCTGCGTGAGGGATAGTAGCGAAAAGCCCACAGCGAAATGCAATGTAGCGAGGACTTGTAGCGGATAGCCCGACCCTTTTTTCGTTCTTAAAAACGTAACAAGGGGCACGCCCAACAAAAAAATAAACTACATGAACGTTTGACGATTAGGCTTGCCTAAAAGAAAAAGCTAAGCTTATACCTTGTTTTTTATAACATTTCTTTAAGGGTGATCTGACTTCAAAATATTATATTTGCGCCCATTGCATGAAAAAATATTTATTTCTCTTCCTCAGTTGTGTGGTCCTTCTTGGTGCTTGCAAGAATAATTTTGAGAAGATTTTAAAAAGTAAGGATTATACTTATAAGCTTCAAAAGGCTGATGAGTATTACGACAAGAAACAATATACCAAGGCTAATACTTTGTATGAAGAGCTATTAACGGTGTATAAGGGGACTAAAAATTTTGAAGCTATCTATTATAAGTATGCTTATTCGTTTTATTACGATAAAAATTATTTAGCGGCCTCTTATCATTTCAAAAATTTTGCAGATTTGTTTCCAAAATCGCCCAAAGCAGAGGAGTGTGAGTATTTGAATAGCCTTTGTTTAAATAAATTATCACCGGAATATACCTTAGATCAATCGAATACGATTAAGTCTATTGGAGAGTTGCAGGCCTTTGTGAATACCCATCCAGAGTCGAAAAGGGTGAAAGACGCTAATAAATTGATTGATGAATCTAGGGCAAAACTTGAGGTGAAGGACCAATATGGTGCCGAACTTTATTATAAAATTGGAGAATACAAAGCTGCTGTTGTGGCTTTTGAGCAAATTTTAAGAAAGTATCCAGACTCTAAAAGTGCAGATTATTATCAATCTATGATAGTAAAATCGAGTTATAAGTACGCCCAGCTTAGTATTCCGGAGAAACAAGAGGAAAGATATAACCGAGCCATAGCAGATTATAAGGACTTTTTGGCCAAATACCCAAAAAGCCAATATAGAAGTGAGGTTGAGAAAATAAATTCCCTATCTTTGCAATCCTTAAAAAAATTAAGTAAGTTATGACACAGGTAAAAAAATTATTGATTAATACAACGAATCCTACGATTGAAGCTAGAGATTTGCAACTTTTGCAAGACAAAACGGGCAATATTTATGAGTCGATCTCTATTATAGCAAAGCGTTCTAATCAAATTAATACCCGTATCAAAGACGAATTACATAGAAAATTAGAGGAGTTTGGCAGTTTGAATGACAATTTGGAAGAAATCAACGAGAATAAAGAGCAAATTGAAATTTCTCGTTTTTATGAAAGAATGGCTAATCCTGCAATACAAGCCACTCATGAGCTTTTGAATGATAAAATTTATCACAGAAGAAAAGAGGATTAATTCCTGCCCTTAACTTAACCTACTAACCCCCTTTTTCTTTTATGAAGGTATTGAACCTTCCACTTACGCTCAATCTTGGGATTGAAGTTTCTGACCTAAGCCAATATTTATTGAAAATTGGATATGAGCAGCTTGTTTGTAACCATTTAGGTTCCATCCATGCCTCTGCCTCGTATGCCTTAGCTGAAACCACAGCTGGCTACTTACTAAATAAAAAATTTGCTGAGATTGCAGATAATACAATTCCTTTATTAAGATCTTCTAAAATCAAGTATCATAGAGTTTCGAATGAAGATTTATATTCAACAGCGAAGTTTAAAGAAATTACAGTAAAACAAATTGAACAAGAACTCAAAGACCGTAAAAAAGTATTGTTTCCTATAGAAGTTCGATTATATACTAAAAATCATGAATTGGTGTTCACTGGAGAATACACATGGTTTGTTACACTTAAATCATAAAATACTGTTTAGAGGGAGGAATTCGTGTCTTTGGTTTGATGAAAAGTTGCATCTTTGTAAACCATGAAAGGCAAAAAAATACTCATAGGCATTACAGGTAGTATTGCGGCATATAAGATTCCCTTCTTAGTGAGGTTGTTTGTTAAAGCGGGTGTTGAAGTCAAGGTAATGATGACACCCACTGCTGTAGAATTTGTTTCTCCAGTGGTCTTATCTACCTTGTCGAAAAATCCTGTCAGCTTACAATTAACGAATGATCATACTTGGGAAAACCATGTGATGTTGGGACGTTGGGCTGATCTCCTCATTATTGCACCTGCTTCATTGAATAGTTTGTCAAAAATGGCAAACGGACTTTGTGATAATTTATTCATGTCTGTATATTTTTCATCAACCTGCCCTGTGATGATTGCCCCTGCGATGGACGAAGACATGTGGCATCATCCGGTAAACACAAAAAATTTAAACACCCTGGCGTCTTTTGGGCACCAGATATTGAATGCCGAGCATGGAGAATTGGCTAGTGGATTGATTGGCATGGGCAGAATGGCTGAACCCGAATCTATTTTTTCGGCCGTAACAGATTTTTTTGATCAAGGAAAAATATTAAAGGGTAAAAAAGCCTTAGTCACTGCTGGTCCTACATACGAAAACTTAGATCCTGTGCGTTTTATTGGCAATTACAGCACAGGTAAAATGGGTATAGCTATTGCAGAAGAATTGGCCTTACGAGGTTGTGAAGTAGAATTAGTACTTGGTCCAAGTACCCTTCAAATCACAAACCCTCTAGTACATGTTACTCATGTAAGATCGGCTGCGCACATGTATGAAGCCTGTGTAAGTTGTTTTGATCAAATGGATTTTGGTATAATGTCTGCAGCAGTAGCTGATTATACGCCTGTTGAAGTGTCTGATTCAAAAATTAAAAAAAAGGAAGGGGAATTTAATATTACCCTGACTAAAACAAAGGATATACTTAAAGAGTTAGGCAGTTTAAAAAAAGAGAGCCAGGTATTGATTGGATTTGCTTTAGAAAATAGAGATGAAAAAGCTTATGCCTTGAAAAAGTTAGTAGAGAAAAATGCCGATGCCATTGTGATGAATTCATTAAATGATGAAGGGGCGGGATTTGGTACAGACACCAATAAAATTTCTATTTTTTGTAAAAACGGAACCGAAGCCAGCTATCAAGTAAAATCTAAACAAGAAGTTGCAAAAGATATTATTGATAAACTAATTGAATTAATGCCATGAAAATAAAATTGCTGTTTTTTATACTGTTGACTATCAACATGCCTGCATGGGCGCAAGAGCTTTTTTGCAAGGCTAATGTAATTGCAGATCAAATACAAGGAGTAGACGGGAAGGTATTTAAAACTTTAGAGCAAGGAGTTGCCGATTTCATGAATAAAAGAAAATGGGGTAATGATGCCTTTGATACCAAGGAAAAAATAGAATGTGTAGTTAATATTATCATTTCGAAATCTATCGAAGGCACAGAAGGCGGGTTCATTGGCCGAATATCTTTACAAGCCAATAGACCAATTTATAATACAAATTACAATTCACCACTCATTAATTTCACGGATAAAGATTTTGCCTTTAAATATATTCAATTTCAGAATTTAGAATTTAGTGATACAAGAATAGCAGGCAATGACCCATTAGAATCTAACCTAACTGCTGTATTGGCTTACTATGCGTATATGATTTTAGGTTTAGATTATGATAGTTTTTCTCCTAAAGGCGGTACAGAATTTTTTAATAAAGCCTTGAATATTACAAATAATGCGCCTGAACATAAAGCAATAGTTGGTTGGAAGGGGGCGGAAAGTCAACGCAATAGATTTTGGTTAATTGACCAAGTTTTAAATGCACGATTTATTGGATTTAGAGATGTTTTTTACAAATACCATCGATTAGGCTTAGATGTTTTAAGCACAAATCCTGAAGAGGCTAGATTAACGATCAATGGCCTTTTTCCTGTATTGCAACAAATAAATTCAGATAATCCTTCTACCATGTTGATGCAAGTCTTTTTCACCACAAAGAGTGATGAAATTCAAGGATTTATGGCCAATGCGAGTATGGCAGATAAGCAAAAGCTTATACCTATCATTTCTTCACTCGATATTGCCAATGCAGGAAAGTATGCCGAAATGATGAAGCCATAATGTAAGAAACATGATCAAACGGCTAACCATATGTATATTATTTCTGCACTTTGTTCTTTCGCAACAAGCTTGTTCAAATGAAGAAAAAATTTTGACGCTTCCAGAGTTAAGTCAACTATTACTTGATTTGCATCTGGCTGAAGCTTATGCACAGCATCTACCTAAAGATTCCATGCAGCGAGACCTAAAAAATGTAGATAGTTTAAATGCTTGGAACGCTTCAATTTTAAAAAAATACCATGTTTCGGAAAAGAGATTTGCTGCCAGCATGGAATGGTATAAAAGCCGTCCAGAATTGCTTGATTCGGCTTATCAGCAAATGCTGAGTGAGCTTAGCATCATGGCTACTAAATTGGATAAGTGATTATTATACAAAATCGATAGAATAGTTTTGGGGCATTGCTTCAATAATGATAAATTCGCAATAATTTTAAAAAACCATGGGTAAACTAAAAGAACAATTTCACGGAATTGCCATAGAACAAGCAGAAGCAATTAAAACTTTATTAAAAGAGCAAGGAGATACGGTAGTAGATACAGTGACTCTAGCTCAAGTATATCAAGGCATGAGAGGCATCATTGGTTTGGTAACTGAAACTTCTTTACTTGATGCCAATGAAGGGATACGCTTTAGAGGTTATTCAATTCCTGAATTAGTTGAAAAATTACCTCATGCTGAAGGCGGTTCGCAACCTTTACCAGAAGGCCTTTTTCATTTAATGCTCATTGGAGAAATTCCAACAGAAGAAGAAGTGGATCATATTACGGCTGTGCTAGCACGTCGCTCTCATGTACCTAATTATGTGTTTGATGCCATAGAAGCTTTGCCTCAGCATACTCACCCTATGACCCAATTTAGTATTGGCATAATGGCCTTGCAAACAGAATCTCTCTTTGCAAAAGCTTATAATGAAGGCATAAACAAAAAAGATTATTGGGATTATGTCTACGAAGATTCTATGAATCTTTTAGCACGCCTCCCAAGAATTGCAGCTTATATTTATCGTCGAAAATACAGAAATGGAGACCATATTCAGCCAAACGGCATGTTAGATTGGTCGGCAAATTTTGCCCATATGTTAGGTTTTGAAGATGAAGGTTTTCGCGAATTAATGAGACTTTATTTAACCATACATGCAGATCATGAAGGTGGCAATGTAAGTGCGCATACCACGCATTTAGTAGGCTCTGCCTTAAGTGATCCTTATTTGTCATTTGCTGCTGGCATGAATGGATTAGCTGGCCCTTTGCATGGACTGGCCAATCAAGAAGTTATTCGATGGATAGAAGAAATGAATCAGGAGCTAAATACAGACTTACCAACAAAGGATCAAATTGCTGAGTATGTGAAAAAAACTTTAGCCAATGGAAAAGTTGTCCCTGGCTATGGTCATGCCGTGTTAAGAAAAACTGATCCTCGTTTTATTGCACAGATGGAGTTTGGAAAAAAATATTGTGCTGAAGATAAATTAGTACGCACAGTTTGGAATGTATATGAAGTAGTACCTCCAATTTTAGAAAGTTTGGGCAAGATTAAAAACCCTTGGCCTAATGTAGATGCACATTCTGGTGCTCTCCTCAAACATTATGGATTGATTGAAGAAGATTTCTATACAGTGATGTTTGGTGTGTCAAGAGCATTAGGTGTTTTAGCAAGTTTGTGTTGGGATCGCGTATATGGTTTCCCTATCGAAAGGCCAAAATCTGTAACCACTGTGCAAATTAAACAATGGCTCAACAAAGAAATTTCTTCTTTAGAGTAAAATATTTTGTATCCACATACATGAAAAAAGCCACCTAATTCGGGTGGCTTTTTCATATAAAACAACAAATAAAAACAAAAATTAAATCTCTTATTTTTCAAACGGCATCACTACTTCTTCTGTTTGATTAGACACAATGACTGCATATTTACCTGAAGCAAATTCATTGGTTGGTAATGCAATAACTTTGGCTTCATTATTACAATCCGTTGTTTTGGTGTATAATACTTTTCCTACATTATCTACCAACTGAATTTGGTAATTCTGATCATATGCCGAACTAATAAATAAATTGGTATATAATTTAGATTTATTCTTGTACAACCGAATATTCTTTGATAAAGAATTTTGTCCTGACTGCCCTTGCTCTTGTACAAACCATTTTCCAACATAATTCCATAAAGAAAAAAGTCGTTGAGTGCTTTTATATAATTTCATAAATTCCGTTTTAGCCTATTATTCAAATTTTTTACACAAATACTTTCAAATCTTATGCCACCTATTCCAAAAATAACAATTTAATTAAATGAAAAAGACGTTAATGAATTAGTAAGTGTTTGTCAATAGGCTAAATATTTCAATATAAAATATGTTAAATAAACGATGTAAATAAACCACTACAAGAGCTTTATCTTTTTAAATTCATAAATCATTGATTATCATTCTGTTAAAAAATTCTTGAATTTTTAATATAAATAAAACCGCCTTGATAACAATAACGGAAATGATTCTTACTTAGTGTCTTTCAGTGAAATAATTTTTACACAAATAATTCACAAGCAATATAATCGGCAAAAAGTTCGCCCTGAGCGCTCAATTTCCAATTCCCATCCTGTAGAATCAACATATCATCAGTAACAAATTCAATACATCGTTGAGAGAAAATCTGATATTCCAAATCAGTCAATTGTGACATCATATACTCATCAGATAATCCTTCGATAGTTCTTAAGGAAATCATGATTTTTTCATGAATGCGTTCTTTTCTTCCTAATATCTCCTTGTCAAAGGGTAAACGATTTTCTTGAAGTGCCTGAATATACAGTTGATTGTTGGCAATATTCCATTGTCGTGATTCTCCATTGAAGGAATGTGCAGAAGGACCAAAACCTATATAAGGCACACCGGCCCAATAATTTGAATTGTGCTTGGCTCTAAATCCTTCCTTACCATAATTTGATATTTCATAATGTATATAATCATTTTCTTTCAACCTTTTTGAAATATGCTGATAATGAAGAGCACTCTCTTCACTTACAATAGGCAACTCTTTTCCTTTGCTTATTTTATAAGATAATGCCGTCTTAGGTTCAACGGTCATGGCATAACAAGAAATATGCTGTACATCCATCGCTAAAATAAAATCAAGGTTCTTATCCAGTTTTTCTAGCGTTAATAAAGGATAACCAAAAATAAGATCTACACTTAAATTCGTAATCCCGCCTTGCTGTGCCATTTGTATACATTGTTTAGCATCTGCTGCATTATGAGCTCGATTCATATAAACCAGATCCTCATCAAAAAAACTTTGTATACCCAAGCTTAACCGATTAATCCCTAAGGAAACAAAATCACTTATTTTATCCGCATCTAAATCATCCGGATTGGCTTCAAGCGTAAATTCTACTTCGGTAGAAATTTCGTAGCGCGCTTTTATTTTTTCTATAATCATTGAAAGGTCTTCCTTAGATAATACACTTGGAGTACCTCCACCAAAATAAATTGTTTCTATCAATGGATTGCCTAAATAATTTTCACGAAGATCTACTTCACGCAATAAGGCTTCAATAAAATCGTTTTTGGATTTCAGAGAAGTAGAAAAATGAAAATTACAATAATGACAAGCTTGCTTGCAAAACGGAATATGAATATAAATACCAGCCATAGAAAGATTCGTTGTAAATGTAGTTTCTTTGCCCAAGATTCAATTCAAAACAATCTATAATCTGAAGTCAAGTTTTATGCTGCGTAATTTCCTGATTTATTGTTTATGCCTTTTGGCCTCTAATTTCAATTCTTTGGGACAAGGATATCAAGTGTTAATTCAGGGCGCTTCACAAGATTCAATAGCTAATTTATTAAAATTCTCCTCTCCTTGCAAAGATATCCCCGCTTGCGAAGAAACACTTCGATCCATAAAATCACAATGCATTCAACAAGGATTTTTAACAGCTTCTATAGATAGTGTGTCTGTGAAAGATTCCCTTATGCTGGTTCATTTCTTTTTGGGCGAAAAATATACTTGGGCTGAATTACGTAATATAAATATTCCAACATCGGTTTTTCAATTAGCCCATCTCAACGAAAAAGAATTCATTGGCAAAGTTGTAAAGGCAGATAAATTATTTCCCTACTACGAAAAAATAATTCGATACTACGAAGAAAATGGTTTTCCCTTTGCCTCTATTTCTTTAGATAGCCTTATCAGTCAACAAGGAAAATTATCTGCTGGCTTATTAATTAATAAAGGGCCATTTGTAAAAATAGATAGCATAGTTTTTAATGAGGATGCAAAAATTTCCAGAAATTATATGCTTCACTACTTAGGCTTAAAACAAGGCATGAGTTATCAAGAAAGCAAAGTAAAATCATTAAGCAAAAAAATAAACGAATTACAATTTATTTCCGAAGCTTATCCTTGGAAAATGGTATTTACAAGTGCAAAAACCACCTTGAATATTGCCGTGAAAAACAAATCTGCAAACCGAGCCGATATCCTCATTGGACTTCAACCGTCTAATGCAGAAACAGGCGGAAAATTTCTTTTAACTGGGGATGTAAAAATGGCCTTTGTCAATGCATTAGGACAAGGTGAATCTCTTTCTCTCAACTGGCAAAATCTTCAATACAAATCTCCGCGTTACAATTTATTAGTTCAATATCCTTATCTCTTAAATTCTCCCATCGGCTTATCAGCAAAATTTGATTTTTACAAAAAAGATACCACTTTCAAAACTGTCAACGGTGAACTTGGTTTAATTTATCAATTCAATGCCAATGATCTTGTCAAAGTATATTATGAAATTGCCAGCAATCGACTTAGCTCTATCAATATGGCTCAACTAAAAAATGCAAGAAAACTTCCAGACAATGCCGATGTAAGCTACCGAACCTTTGGTTTTGAAACAGTGTTTAGTCGAGTAGATTATAAATTAAATCCTAGAAAAGGATTCAGAACTTTACTCAATATCGGCGTCTCTTTTAGAACGTTTATTCGTAACACGCAAGTCGAACAAACCATTGACCCCGTGCTCAATATTCCCTTTTCCTATCTCTATGATAGCTTAGGCAAAAAGTCATACAAATACACACTTCGTGGCGAACTGGCTTACTTTGTTCCACTCGCTAAACGAGTTGTTTTCTCTACGCAATATAAAGGCGGCTTTACCTTTAGTACGAATCCTTTGTTTAAAAATGAATTATTTCAAATCGGTGGTTTTCGTTTACTCAGAGGTTTTGATGAAGGAAGTATTTTTGTCAATCAATATCATATCATTACACTTGAACCAAGATATTTACTTTCACAAAACTCTTACTTCTTCATGTTCAGTGATCTCAGTTTGATTCAATCAAAATTCGCCAATACATTTATTCAAGACAAACCTTATTCATTGGGATTAGGAATGACCTTCGAAACCAAAGCTGGATTGTTTAATATTAGTTATGGCTTGGGTGCGAGAGACAATCAGTCTTTTAAATTTAGAAATGCAAAAATTCATTTCGGATATATCAATTATTTTTAGGGCGTGCCCCCAGTCTTGTTTTTAAGAACAAGACTAGGGTCGGGTGCTTTGCTACAATCTGCCGATATGATCAGTCGCTATGATGCATGTCGATAGTATCGGCAGGATTTTCGCTTCGCCCCCTCACGCGGCATTCGAGTTCAAAGTAGTTTATTGTCTTGAATTTAATATCCATATTTCCCCTTCCATCGAGCTTGTAGAAATTTTTTAATTTCAACTTCTCTAGCATTTTCCCCAGGTTGATAAATTGTTTTATTTTCTAATCCTGAAGGTAAAAATTCTTGGCCCGCAAATTGATTTGGACTATGATGATCATATTGGTAGTTCTCTCCATAGCCAATATTTTTCATCAGTTTAGTTGGCGCATTTCTTAGATGCAAAGGCACAGGTAAATCTCCTTGTTGTCGAACCAAGTCTAAGGCTGTTTCTATGGCCATATAAGAGGCATTGCTTTTTACAGAGGTGGCTAAATAAATAGCACATTGCGATAAAATTATTCTTGATTCTGGATAACCAATTTTATGCACGGCATCAAAACAATTGTTTGCAATCAACAAGGCATTCGGATTGGCATTCCCAATATCTTCACTAGAAAAAATAACCATGCGTCTTGCAATAAATAACAGATCCTCTCCTCCTTCTATCATTCTTGCCATCCAATATAAAGCGCCATTCGGATCGCTCCCTCGCATACTTTTTATAAAGGCCGAAATA
>CAZSUF010000090.1:8979-13413 GCA_964609875.1 uncultured Bifidobacterium sp. | reverse complement strand
CGCTTGGAAAATTAAAAGGCATGTTTGGCGGCGATAAAGCATAATTTCAATTAATGATATTTTTTAAATGCTCGATCGAAAGGTCGAGCATTTTTTGTACAACTTACTGTTGAGTTTAACTATCATTTTTGCTACAACCCTATCCGACACGTAAGACTGAATTATACAAAACTTAAAAGTTTCGGAAGAATACTCAAAAGAAATTTATTCATTAATGGTATTGAAAAACCTGCATCCTTTCAAAGTATTTTTTTGCCCCCATCCACTCAGTTTCTTCATTCATGTTTTCGCATGGGGACCCTCCGCGACTTGATGCTGACCTCATGCTTTCTTTGTATTCGTAAAACTAACGTTCATTCTTTTTTACATAGTTCCATTTGAACACCTACGCGGCAACGATTGTAACGAAAAGCCCATCTCGTTCTTCAAAACGAGATGGCTTGCAGCAAAAGCGTGTCTGCCGCCCAAAAAATTAGTCAGATTAAAAGCTGCACACAAAATTTGAGGCTAATCATTTACTTTTACACACTTCATCTTTAAATAACAAACTATCATGGCAAAAAAATCATTCACTTCGCTTTCTACTCGAGCACCCAAATCATTTGATAAAGAAAAAACAAAAGACAAAACTTCGGTCATGCTTGAGGAAATTAGTGAATTACAAAATTTGTTGTTTGCAGAATCTAAACATAGTTTACTCGTGATCATTCAAGGCATGGACGGCTCGGGTAAAGATGGTCTCATTCGAGATGTATTTACCTCGATGAACCCTCAAGGCGTAACCGTAAAATCATGGAAAGCACCAACCCCCGAAGAAATGTCGCATGATTTTTTGTGGCGTATTCACGAACACGCACCCGCAAAAGGCATGATTGCTATACATAATCGCTCGCATTATGAAGATGTGTTGGTTACTCGTGTGCATGCATGGATCGATGATGTATTAGCCAAGAAACGTTTTCAAGCCATTAATCAATTTGAAGATATTTTGACCACCCATAATCAAACAAGCATTTTAAAATTTTATTTGCATATTTCTCATGAAGAACAAATTCTTCGATTAAAAGAGCGCATGGAATTGCCCGAAAAAATGTGGAAGTATAATGAAAATGATTTGAAAGAATCTCAATTATGGAACACCTATATGAAATACTATCAAGAAGCTTTCACTCAATGCAATGCGATTCCATGGCAAATTATTCCTGCAGATCAAAATTGGTATAAGAATTTTTTAGTGGCTGAAAAATTGCTAGAAACCATGAAATCTTTGAAAATGAAATTCCCGGGTTTAAAGAAATAAGCCGTTCAAATTGGATTTTTCAATAAAAATTTCTATGTTTGGCGCTCACTAAAACTTACGAATATGGGATTTGTATCCGAATTTAAAGAATTTGCTGTCAAAGGAAATGTCATGGACCTTGCTGTCGGTGTAATCATTGGAGGTGCATTTGGTAAAATAATCGACTCTGTGATTAATGACTTAGTTATGCCAATTATAGCTGGTATGATTGGACAACCTGACTTTAGCAATATGTATTATGCCTTTAAAGAAACGCCTGCTGGCACTTCGCTGATTGAAGCTAAAAAATTAGGCCCCGTATTTGCATATGGTAATTTTATCACCGTGTTGATTAACTTTATATTACTTGCCTTAGCTGTATTTATGATGGTTAAAGCTATGAATAGTTTGAAAAAGAAAGAGGAAGCAGCTGCTGCAGGACCATCTTCAACAGATGCTTTGTTGATGGAAATTCGCGATGCATTGAAGAAATAAACAATATGTTAAAAACATAAATACATGATGCCACCACTAAAAATGGTGGCATTTTTGCGCCTCATAAAAAACACTATTCATGAAAAAATTACTTACTCTTTGTGCATTGGCTTTAACCATGCAGACCTACGCTCAAACAACAGACAAACGCTCTGATGAATTACAAAAAGATATGTCTCGTAAGGTAGAGGCTAAAAATGAAGGATGGTCTCGTGGTGGCTTAATTAACTTAGGCATCAATCAAGGGTTGCTGGAGAACTGGGTTGCTGGTGGCGAACGTATGTCATTAGCTTGGAATGGCCAATTCAATGGTTTTTTAACTCATATCAAAGGAAACAAAGCTTTTGAAAATACCTTGGACATGTATTATGGCTTAAATTATGTGGCTTCAAATGCATTTGTTCCTCGTAAACTTGATGATCGTTTAGATTTTTCATCTCGTTATGGTGTGCAACCTAAAAACTGGACAGTTTCTAAAAGCAAACTAAAAAGAAGTACTTATTTAACTGGTTTATTCCGTTTCCAAACTCAATTTACTGAAGGTTATAACTATGAAGCTAAAAATTGGATTAATAGTCCAATTTCTGTATTCCTTTCTCCTTTAGCCGCCCGTATGACGGTTGTTAAATCTAAATACACTGCAGCAGCTAGCGCCTTTGGTGTTGAACAAGGAAAAACAACTCGTATGGAAGTAGGTGCTTATATGACGGCACGTTACAAAACACAATTGACTAAAAATATTCTTTACAATACACGTTTAGATCTTTATTCAAACTACTTAGCAAAAAATACAGTAGTGAATGGCTATATCATTGATAAATCTAGTCCTGCCAATATTGATATCTTATGGGATAATTTCTTTGCCATGAAAATTAGCAAATTTATTGGAGCAGGCTTAGGCTTCACGATGATTTATGACGATGATCAGCCAGGTCAAAAAAATAAAGATAGCAAAGATGCTGCTGGCGTGATTACTAAAACCTATGGTCCATTAGGTTGGTGGCAATTGAAGCAAGTTTTAAATGTTGGATTCAGTTATAAGTTATAATTAAAGAATTTTGAATGTTCAAAAAAGGTCATCTGTAATTAGATGGCCTTTTTTTATTAGCTAAGCAAATTGTGTATTTGCATTTTCTCTCTTATCTTCGTTCCCTTAAAAAGAACAACTGTGGCAACTACTTTTGGAAAAGAAACCTATTTATATTGGTACGAAATCATGCAACTTCAACGCAAGTTCGAAGAAAAAACAGGTCAACTCTATGGCATGCAGAAAATCAGAGGCTTTTGTCATTTGTACATTGGTCAAGAGGCGGTATCCGCAGGAAGCATGACAGCCATTCGTGATGATGACAATATGATTACAGCCTATCGTGATCATGGACTAGCTTTGGCCAAAGGCATATCAGCCAGAGAATGTATGGCTGAGCTTTATGGTAAAGCCACTGGTTGCACTAAAGGAAAGGGAGGCAGTATGCATTTCTTCTCTAAAGAAAAAAAATTCTTTGGCGGACATGGTATTGTTGGTGGACAAATAGGTCTTGGTGCTGGTATTGCTTTTGCAGAACAATATAAAGGCAATGATGCTGTGACACTTTGTTATTTTGGTGATGGGGCAGCTCGACAAGGCATTTTACATGAAACATTCAATATGGCTATGACATGGAAGCTACCTGTAATTTTTATTTGTGAAAATAATTATTATGCCATGGGTACTTCTGTTGAACGCACAAGTAATGTATTGGATATTTATAAATTTGCAGATGCTTATGATATGCCTGGAGATAGTGTTGATGGGATGAAACCTGAAGATGTTCATGAAGCAATCGAAAGAGCCGCACGTCGAGCAAGAGATGGTCAAGGCCCTACCTTACTTGAAATAAAAACATATCGATACAAAGGCCATAGTATGAGCGATCCAGCTAAATACAGAACCAAAGAAGAACTTGAAGAATATAAAGAAAAAGATCCTATCGAATACGTGAAGCGTGTTTTACTAGAACAACAATTCGCCACTGAAGCTGATATAGAACTGATTAACGAGAAAGTGAAAGCTATTGTAGATGATTCAGTAGATTTTGCAGAAAAATCTCCTTATCCAACTGTGGATGAAGTGTATAAAGACATTTATTCTGATGATCAATATCCTTATATCTTAGATTAAAAATCATCTAAAATTTTTAAAGCCTTTGTCAATCGATGAAGGCTTTTTTATTTTGAATCAATTTTACAGTCTACAACAACCATTCATGTTTGAAGTGATAGTATATTTGGGCTCTTAAAATTTAGGGCATGCAGTATCAGTTCAGAGAGATAGAAAAAAAATGGCAACAAGATTGGATAGATAAAAAAGTATATGAAGTCAAAGAAGACCATAGCAAACCAAAATGCTATGTATTGGATATGTTTCCGTATCCATCTGGCGCAGGATTGCATGTAGGACATCCTTTAGGTTATATAGCCAGTGACATTTATGCTAGATTTAAAAGGCTCAAAGGATTTAATGTATTACATCCTATGGGTTTCGACTCTTTTGGATTACCTGCAGAACAATATGCCATTGAGACAGGGCAACATCCCACAGTTACCACTGAAAAAAATATTAAACGCTATAAAGAACAATTACAAAACATTGGGTTTTGTTTTGATTGGAGTCGTGAAGT
>CAZSUF010000090.1:4973-8932 GCA_964609875.1 uncultured Bifidobacterium sp. | reverse complement strand
CGCAATGGATATTTTTACAATTATATTCGAGTTGGTATAATCCTGTAACAGATAAAGCAGAACCTATTTCTACTTTAATCGAAAGTAAGGGTTCCTTATCAGAACAAGAATTAATGACTTACCGTTTATCTTACCGCGCTGAAAGTTATGTGAATTGGTGCGAAGCCTTAGGTACTGTGCTCGCAAATGATGAAGTAGTGAATGGAGTTTCAGAACGTGGCGGGCATCCAGTTGAACGAAAATTAATGAGCCAATGGTTTCTTCGAATTACTGCCTTTGCAAAAAAATTGGATAGGTAAAAGTGAAGGCGCTGAAATTAATTTTAAAATAAAGAATCAAGAAAAAGAGGTTAAGGTATTTACAACTCGTCCGGATACAATTTTTGGTGTGTCGTTTATGGTCTTAGCACCAGAACATGAATTAGTTCGTTTAATTTCAACACCTGAACAAAAAACAAATATTGAAGCCTATCAAAAATTTACTTCTTCACGAAGTGAACGTGAGCGGCTTGCAGAAACAAAATCTATTTCGGGTTGTTTCACAGGGGCATATGCGCTGCATCCATTTACAGGTAAAGAAATTCCAATTTGGATTTCTGAATATGTATTAGCTGGTTATGGCACAGGGGCTATCATGGCAGTGCCTTGTGGCGACGAACGAGATTATGCTTTTGCGAAACATTTCAATATAGAGATTCCAAACATTTTCAAAGACATAGATATTTCAGAAAAAGCCTGTAGCGATAAAAATGTGATCATCACGCAATCAGATTTTATATCTGGCTTAAATGTAAAAGAAGCGAGTTCACAAGCTATTGAAAAAATTGAAGCATTAAACCTCGGTTTGCGAAAAATAAATTATCGTTTGCGCGATGCAGGTTTTAGCAGACAACGATATTGGGGCGAACCTTTCCCTATAATGTATAACGAAGCTAATGAAATCATTCCAACCGATACCAATGAATTACCTGTAACCCTGCCGCATCTTGCCACTTATAGTGCAGGACCGAATGGGAAAGGGCCTTTAGCCAATGCCTCTGATTGGGTAAATACTCCTGATGGCATACGCGAAACAGATACCATGCCAGGCTATGCTGGAAGTAGTTGGTACTATTTAAGGTATATGGATCCACAAAACACCCAAGAATTTTGTGCAAAAGAAAAAAGTGATTATTGGAATCAAGTAGACTTATACATTGGAGGTGCTGAACATGCTGTGGGGCATTTGCTTTATTCGCGTATGTGGTGCAAAACCCTATTTGATTTAGGCTATGTTTCTTTTGATGAGCCTTATAAAACACTCATCAATCAAGGTATGATACAAGGTAGTTCACGTTTTGTATATCGTATTAAAGGGACCCAGCAATTTGTTTCCTTTGGATTAAAAAATGACTATGAAACAGACGAGATTCATGTGGATGTAAATATTTGTGATGGTGTTATTTTAGATATTGAAGCATTTAAATCATGGAGACCTGAATACGCTCTAGCTACTTTTATTCTTGAGAACGACCAATATGTTTGCGGAACAGTAGTTGAAAAAATGTCTAAGTCAAAATATAATGTCGTCAACCCCGATGATATCATAGAGCAATATGGCACAGATACTTTCAGGATGTATGAGATGTTTTTAGGTCCTATCGACATAAGCAAACCTTGGGACACTAAAGGCATAGAAGGTGTGCATCGTTTTTTGAAAAAATGGTGGCGATTGTATTGTGATGAGCAAGTTGGTTCAATAGTTAATAATGAAACACCTAATGCTGCTGAACTAAAAATCTTACATAAAACCATAAAAAAAATACAGCACGATACCGAAAATTTTGCCTTTAATACAGCGGTAAGTCAATTCATGATTAGTGTGAATGAATTAAGTCAATTAGATTGCCACAAAAAAGCCATCTTAGAACCTATGCTCATATTACTTACTCCCTTTGCGCCGCATATTTGTGAAGAGCTTTGGCAAATGTTAGGGCATGAAGAAAGCATACTGAATGCCACATATCCCATTCTACAAGAAGAATATTTGATTGAGAATTCGTTCAATTATCCAGTGGCCATTCAGGGTAAGGCAAGAACAGACATGGAATTTTCATTGGATGCTAGTGTAGATGAAATACAGGCAAGTGTATTACAAAACGAACTTGTTCAGAAATTTATGGAAGGCAGACCTTTAAAAAAATTCATATTTGTGAAAGGGCGTATGATTAATGTAGTTGTTTAAATTATTGGTTTGTACAAACTGTGAAACCTTTGTGAAATGGCGAGTTTGAAACTTGACTATTGTACCTTCGTTGCCGCTATGAAGTGCAAGGGTTTTATACTTTTTATTTCGCTTTTTTTAATAAGCTATTTAGGTCATGCTCAGGTTTTGATCAAGGGAGAAATAAGACAACAAAGTGATCGAACTTTATTGGAAAATGTCAATGTCAAAAACATTTTCACCAATAAAGGAATGACAGTAGGTAAAGATGGCTTGTTTGAGATTGAAGTCAAAAAAGGTGAACTGATTGAATTCACTAAGGTTGGATTTCAAACAGTGCGAATTAGAATCGCGAATGAGAAAGAACCCCTTTATTACAAAATTGTGATGGAGAAAGCGCCTATTATGTTACGTGAAGTTGATATTAAAGGGAAGCCCTTAGACTTCAAAAAAGACAGTATCAAATATCACGAAACCTATCAAATAGTTTTAAGAAAAGAAAAAAGAGATGAAGTGGATATGCGCAGTATGCCATTGGCGATGCTGAGTAAAAAGAATAGACAAGAATGGGCTTTTCAGGAAATGTATGAAAAATGGGAACAAGAAAAATTTATTGATTATGTGTTCAACGATAAGCTAGTTTCTAAAATTACTTATCTAAAGGATGAAGAACTTAGAGATTTTATGAGAAATTATCGGCCTAATTATCAATTTCTGAGAACTGCCAGTGATTATGAATATTTAGATTATATCAAACACTGCTACTACATGTATAAGAAAGGTAATCAGTAGAGTCTGTCCAATCCTTATCTCCAAAAACACTCCTTAATCCATATTCTCTGGCGGACCAGCAATGCGTTTGAAATTATAAATCGGGTTTTCAGCTTGAATCATTTTAGAAGAAAGTTCCTTTTCTAATTTAAGACTTAAAATTTCCTTGCTTAATTTTTCTACTGAAAAAACAAGCATAAACTCCTGATCACAAGTATTTTTTAAGACAAGAATATGTGAAGTTTGCCCTTTGTAATGATCAACATATTTATAGGCCAAATTGAATGGTATTTCCCTACCGCTTCTATTCTTTAAAGCAAGTCTTACTGTGAATTCATCGCTACTAAATGTGAGTCTTTGAATTTCTACGTTTTCCTGCTCTAAAAAGATTTCATTGCTATCGATACTTTTCCAGCCACCTATCATTAATTGAGAATATGGCCTTGCTGTAAAAGCAGTTAGAAATACAAACAGCATTAAACAAAAAATGCTCTTACACTTAGTTAATATTCTTTTCATGGTTTGCTTTCGAAAATTCTGGTGAAATTATATATACAATCTGGGCTGAACAATTATGATTTCTAATGCTCATAAAAAAACCCTGAATTTCTCCAGGGTTTAAAATTTTTATAAGCTCGGTTTTAGTAAACCCAAAGATCATGTTCTTTATTAAAGATTTTCTCTCTGATTTCCTCTGATTCATACAACCTATCTATACCATTCTTGTAATTTTTAATATCGTCTTGTAGAGGATTGTTGATAGTTGATTTAAGGATAAAGCTACTAAAAACTCTTTTCTCGAAGAAATCATCCCAAGTCATTCGGTACACATCATTTTCAGGATTATACACTTCATATCTTGCATTATATCCTCTGATATCAGGATAATATAACCAGAATAACGGAGTTGAAGCTCTGAAAGATCCATCCTGATTCTTTTTATCGATATAAGGTGAAATTCCAATGATTCGAACAACCATTCTACT
>CAZSUF010000090.1:0-4963 GCA_964609875.1 uncultured Bifidobacterium sp. | reverse complement strand
TTAAATTCTTATCAAAAATCCAATCTTCTTTAAGTCTGAAACGCGTAATCGCATCTGGGTCAAAGCTACGATTAGTAATCACTAATTTAATTTCGCCAGTAACTGGGTCTTCAACTTCTAAAGTATCTGGAGGGCCAGCTAATCTTGACATCACATCTTCAGGAGACATAGGCACTGTAAAACGATCGTCTGTAAAGGCGGTTACCTTACCGTTCTTGATGGCATCCACTAATATTTCAATATACATACCACCACCACTTTCATCATCACCTGGATAACGGAACGCAAAATTTTGCTTTTGACGAGTATCTATTTCACGCCATACTCTTTTCTTCCAAAGAACATCAGCTTCACGAATAGGTTGCCAAGGTGTAATATAGTTATTATGCTCCACTTTATCAATTGCCCCATCCTTACGTAAGGAAGGCTTCCATTCATCTTTCACAATGTTTGCCGTACCACCTGATGTTGCCGGATCCATAGTTGCAGGTGTTCCTGAACCTGCAGGTTGTGCAAAAGCCGCACTACTTGCAAACAAGGCAATAAACATGATCGATTTGAATTGATTCTTACTTTTCATTTTCTTACTAATTTCGATTAACAATTTATAACATAAACCAATGATCCCACATTTCTAATTCTACCATCAGGCATTTTTACTCTGATATTATCAAAATATAATTTACCTCCAGGTTTTAAGGCATCCATGATTGCTTTCACTGAAGGGTCAGCACTTGGTCCACTTAAATAAAATCCTTTTCCAGATCCTTCCATTGATTCTCCACGTTTAGGCGTGTAGAATATATCAAATGAAACAACTTCAAATTTAACATCAAAATCAAATGCATCTAATTTAGCAAACACTGCTGCCTGAACTCGCATTTCATTAGCACAAGCAGTACCTCCGCGTTTTCCAGCAATTACTGGATATGGATCAGGAATATTTTTTACACGATACTCAAAAGGACCGAATGTTTTAGAAGAGCCATCAGGTAATTTACCTACCAAAGATATTTTGGCCTTCACACCAGCTTTAGTTGGTCGAACAATATACTTATTCACGCCAGAAGGATCTTTAGTTAAAGTACAATTTTCCGATACGGGTGAAATATTTCCTGCTTGAATTCCAGAAACCGATAAAGTGATCGGGTTATCGACACCCATATAAAACACATTCATCTTGTCAAGAGAAATAGAAGCTTGAGATTCGCCTACAAAATACTGTACTGGTTTTGGTAAGGTAATGGTCATTGGCTTAAGTGTTTTCTCACCATTCTCATTCGTCACCGTATCCATAAATCTTGCCGTTACACTGATATCTTTAGGTCCAATTGCGTTAGGAGCAATCGCTGAGAAATCCGCCATCCCATCAACTACATTTACATTTTGTCCGTTTACTGTGAAAGATAGATTCTTCAAATTCTTATTATAAGTTCCCATCATGATTTTAGCATGGAACTTTTCACCTGGTAATACATAGTTATTGTCCGCTGCAACAATGATCGCATAATCATTGAAAACTTTAGGTGCCACAAAAGTTTTTTCTTTCTTCTCACCTGTTGCTCTAGACCATATTTCATCTAATGCCATAGCCTGAGAAGCTCTTACATCACTGATATACTTATCTAATAAGGTTACATTCGCAATAGTTGGTGACATGTGAAAATTATAATAGGCCCAATCATTTGTTGGGTTTTCTTCATTGGCAGATACCGTAAAATCTAAGGGTAAATTTTTGAAAATATCTGGGTTGTTGCCATTACCAGCTGCTTTCATTTCTTTAGATTCTAATAAAGGAACTAAGCCTGCAACATCTTCTTTATAGGTTTTAAGCATGGAGAGCAATTTTGCGCCATTCCCTTCTTCAATCATCACACGAGTTCCTCCATCTAAATCATCAATACGCTTAATTTCACCCTTATCATCACGACCACCAGAAGCTTGAATGATCATTTCTTTATAAGCATCGATTTGACTTACGACTGCTTTGGTTTTGTTATTGACTTCTTCGGCCAAAAGTAAGGCATCAGATACCTTCTTTTTCTTCTCAGGGCTTGCTTTAGGATCATTAATAAAGTCCTGAAATGAAGTTGTAAAGGCTTCATTTCTGGATGTCACTGATTTATTCGAGTTGGAAATACTCTTACCGATTGTTTTAAATGCATTCAAAATTTCACTTGATACGTTCATGGCTAACAAGGCTGTTAGTACCAGATACATCAAGTTGATCATCAACTGCCTAGGCTCTTTAGGTAAAGACATTCTTTATGGTTGTTTTCTAAATTAATTAAATTGATAATTCCAATACGCCCCGATTAACGTCCTTGCATAGCCGTTAACATATTACCATATACCTGATTCAATGTGCCTAAGTTCTTAGCTAAAAGACCAATTTGTTCTTTAGCCTTATTTGCGTCTTCTGCACTATTTTGCATAGCTTCAGAAGCATTCACCAAATTACTATAAAATTTATTCATTGCCTTCAAATGATTGTTGGCATCTTGTAATTCTACCTCATAAATTTGATTCAATGAACCTAAATTTTTTGTCAAGGTAGTTACTTGTCCATGAAATTTAGCTGTTTCATCTGCTGCATTGTTGAACGAAGATAAAGTGGCTGTAGCTCCTAAGAATGTATCCTTCATTTGCCCTAAAGCAGAAGTCGCTTCTTTAGCTTTAGCTGCATAATCGTTGGTAGCAGCAGTTACATGTGTAATATCTTTTACTTGATTTACTGTTTCACCAAATTTTTGAAAATTATCATTTAATCTTTTCAAATTAGCAGGATTCATATTGGCTTCTTCCATCATTTTATCTAAAGAAGCTGTTGCTGATGCACTTCCACCACCATTTCCTCCGCCAATCGCGATAGGTGTAGGTTGAAATTTCACTCCTTTTCTATAAGCTTCAACATGCGGGTTTTCGTCCAATCCAGGATAATATCTTTCCCAATAATAATCTTTATGTGGCGGTAGTAAACCTAATAAGGTAAAGATAAACGCCTCTGTACACATCCCAATAATTAAGGCTGGTCCAGCCCAAGGCCAGTGTTGTAGTTTTGCCAATGCTCCAATCAGAACGACCGCAGCTCCCACACCAATGATTAAATTCTTAATATACTTCCCAAATGGTCTTTCAAAAAAAATGGATATTGATTTCATGTTGTGTAAAATAAAGTTTTAATAAAATTTTTAGTGTTTTCTTTAGGTAGGTTCTAGTTCTTTCTAGGTGGTTTATTGCTTAATGCCGGTGCAATAAATTCTATAATAGATCTAAAACCGATAAATGCTTTGGCAGTATCTGCGAATTCATAATCTCTTGAGCTAACTTGTAAAAAGCTTGCTACATCTTTCCAACTTCCTCCTTTGATAACTTTACGCTTCCACCATGTTGGATCAGAATCTTTTGCGCGACTGCGAATTTCAGGAGACATATCAGACACATTAGAATAAGTATTTACCTCATATGGAGAAGATGTCCACTCAGCCACATTACCACTCATGTTATATAAGCCATAATCATTTGGCCAATAAGCATCTGCTCTTACTGTGTACAAACCACCATCAGCTGAATAATTTCCTCTGTTTGGTTTAAAATTAGCTAAATAGCAACCTTTCTTGTTTACTATATAAGGTCCACCCCATGGATAAGGAGATTGTGTTCTTCCACCACGTGCTGCCCACTCCCATTGCTCTTCACTTGGCAAACGGAAATTTCCTTCTAAATACATTTTTTTAGTATCTCTGTAACCTCTCCAATATTTTGTGCGCCAATGACAAAAAGCATTTGCTTGATTCCAATTGACACCAACCACAGGATATTTATCAAATGCAGGATACCAAAAATATTGATGAGTAATAGGTTCGTTATAAGAATAAGAAAACATTTTCATCCAAACTGTGGTATCAGGATACGCAATTACACTCTTTTTATCTAAGAAATTTGATCTTGTCAATGATCCAGATTGAGAACTTCTTGCCATTTGATCATAATCAAATGTTTCATATGAATAAACTAACTTTCTACTATCAAATTCTTTTTTACCCCAAATACTCTCTGAAGCAGGAATATAATACGCCGACATCACATCTTGTACTTCCTCAGAAGTCCATTTAATTTTCTTCTTCCAATCGATATATTGAGACCCATCATCTGCATCTTTATAATCTCCAATCAAAGAATGTGCAGTAGAATCTTTAACCCAGTCAATGTATTGTCTGTACTCTGCATTGGTAACTTCTGTAGCATCCATATAAAAACCAACCATCTGTATCGTTCGATTTTTTACATCATTTGCATTACGAATATCTTGGTCACTAGCCCCCATGTGCATGACCCCTGAAGGTACCCAAGTCATGCCTACTGGTGCAGATTGCAATCCGTTTACCTTTCCGGGTTTCCCCACTAGTTGTCCTTGAGGTCCGCCCCCTCCACAGCCCCATGCCGTTACGATCAATCCGAGTGCTAGTAATCTCAACGAAATTTGTTTCATCATAGTCCGTTTTTATTTATATACAAGAGAGCAAATATATTAGAATAATTTGTTAAATCAAATACCAGCACAATATATGCACGAAATTTTATTTCTTTCATAAAAAAGAAAAAAATAATTTTTTTTGCGGTTAAGCCTATTTAAATAAAGGTTTTTTATAAAACCCTTACCCATAAGCATAGTTTTAAATCTATCCCTATTCACAGAAAAATTCTGCTGCTCAATCAATTTTGTGGTGAAATCAGTCCCCATGCTTCACTTATAGTTTTTGCTGGTTTCCAACATTGCTGACCCTGACAAACGTAAATCTGCGTTTCCCCGCGCAAATACTTACCTTTTAATATCTCAATTTCAGGATCATCTATCTCGGAAGCCGTTATGGTAACGTAAGGCAACTTCATTTTAGTATACAATACAATAAAAAACATTTTTGCCTCAGGGCCCACAAAACAAATATCTAGCTCTACATGT
>CAZSUF010000089.1:12660-13560 GCA_964609875.1 uncultured Bifidobacterium sp. | reverse complement strand
ATTCACGGTAATTAATCTTGTGGCTGTTTTAGTACATCCATTTACATCAGTACCCGTAACCGTATACGTTGTAGTTGTTGCAGGAATAAATGATACTGCATTCGTTACGCCACCAGTCCATGAATAAGTAGAAGAACCGCTTGCTGTTAATATGGTACTCGCCCCACTACAAACCGTATTTGCAGAAGCAGTTACAGTTATTATCTGATTATCATTTACTGTAACTGTAAACGAAACAGAAGTTGCTGTATTGGTTCCATCAGTTCCGGTTAAAGTTACTGTTGTAATTCCTTTGTTGAAGGATAATACGCCACTGCCGGTTCCATCCACTTTGGTGTTGCCCGATGAAGTTAATACCGTTGCACCTGTTGTTGAATAACCCCAAGTAGCTCCGGTGCAATTATCTGAAATTGGATCAGCAATGGTATAGTTTGCCGTGCAAGTAGTTGTACCTACATTCAAGCTTTGATTGGCAGGTGCTACTAGTGTCGGTGCTTGATTATCATTAACCGTTACTGCTTGTGTACAAGTAACTGAATTGCCACTCGCATCGTTGGCCGTCCAAATAACGTTAGTCGTTCCGATTGGATAATTACCCGATGCATCTGATGAATTATTAAAGCTATTGGTCAATGTAATAGGGCTTGAATAGGCAGGAGCACCTGTTGTCCAATTCGAAACACAAGATCCATTCAAGGTCATATTGGTCACTACGCCATTTAAATTAGTAGCTGTCATGTCGTCTAGAAAATTAATTCCTGCATTATTATTAGGCTTAGTGTATGTAGTTTTTGGATTAAACTTTTTTTTAAATTTTATTCCAATGCCTAAAGATGCTCAAAGTGCTGATATGGTAGCATTTGGTGGTGTATTGTATTCAACAGGTTATTTGAAAGTTAT
>CAZSUF010000089.1:12326-12650 GCA_964609875.1 uncultured Bifidobacterium sp. | reverse complement strand
CCTGATTAAAATTATAATAAAGAACCAATCCTATTTCGCTGCCTATTAAATGTGATCTACTTGCCGATGTAAATTCAGCCGAAGTGCGTGCAACATTCCAAATACGTAATTCATCTATCTCACCGCCAAAATAATGACCTTCAGATAGAGAGCTAGTTCCATCATGAAAACGTCCACTCGATGCCAATGCTCCAATACCATTATTACCTACATTGTGCACGGCCAATGCATTACCTAAGGTTGCACTCGAATCGGCAGAGCCAATTAAGCTGCCATCTAAATAGGCTTTTAAACGACCATATACTGCTGTTCCATCATAAACAA
>CAZSUF010000089.1:11856-12159 GCA_964609875.1 uncultured Bifidobacterium sp. | reverse complement strand
ATACACATACATATTTAAACCACTACTAGATCCACCTTCTTCCCATATTACCTGCTTTTGAGAATTTATACTTTTATCATTCACTTTAAAGGAAACTTCTACGGTTCGTTTATTTTGACTCGCGGTGCTAATCACACTGGTGGATGCTACTTTCACAATATCATTCATGCCATCAAAATTCAAGGCGTTATTGATAGCAAAGGAGCTACAGTCATCCGTTACTGTTGGAGGTGTTATGGTAGCGGCACCGGTACAAAGCCCTGGTGATGTGTTAAAACTCTGAGCACCGGAGCAAGTAATAAC
>CAZSUF010000089.1:0-11846 GCA_964609875.1 uncultured Bifidobacterium sp. | reverse complement strand
ATCCCCCCCGAACAACTTATAACCGGTGCTTGTAAATCCTCCACAATCACTGGTATGGTGTATGTTGTAGTATTCATCGCTATTGGATTTGGAGGAGGTGTTGCATCAGACACCGTATAAATTAATTGCGTTGTTCCTATTGGGAAATTATCACCGCTTTGATGACTTTGATTCCAAAGAAGATCATTACAATCTATAAAATTCGGAATACTCCAGGTTACATTCGTACTACAACTACCAGAAGGTGCAGTTGCAAAAATAGCCGGTGAAAATATGTAGGTTCGTCCGCTTCCAGGCCATAGTGTATTGGCATCATTGATTGTAGTTTTAGAACTGGAATGATTGGAAGTGGTTACATCATTATAGACTGATGAATTTGCTCCACGAACCCCCATAGTGGCGGAAGGAAAGTTAGTTCCTGATCCAAAAACGAGCTGAACTTTATGACTACCTTCCCATAACCAAGCCTGAAAGGTTTTCGTAAAGTTACCTGATTCTGCTGCGTTGCGTACCTTCCATTCAATAACTAATTTTCTATTGGGCATGGTGCCGATTACTTTAAACTTTACAGAACCATTTGTACCGGTATGTAAATTATCCCAACAGGCATAAACTTTATTGTTTTGATTGACTGTGGTACTGTTCACCGCCGAGGTAGTAACCTGATTAGTTCCAAATCCTAATAACCCATTGCTGGAAACGGAAAAATTTGTATATACAACGGAATGAAAATCGAAGAAGAATGGAATTGCTTGAACTATACTACTTACATTATCTGAACCGGCTGGAATAATTTCAGTAGCGCCACTGCTTAAATCTTCTAAACCAACAGCCGTATCCGTTTCAAATGCATAGTTGTTGAATATGGGTTCGAATAAAGGTGCTACTGTATCTACAACAGTTATGATTTGTGTACAGGAATCGGTATTACCCACAGAATCAGTTGCATAATAGGTGATGTAATTAGGACCAAGTGGTAAGGGTTCCGTAAAAGTTACCGCGCCAGTACTAGTTTGAGTTCCGCCGCCTATATAATTCAAAAATTTAATACCGCCATTGATACGATATCTTGGTGCTTGAATGGCTGCGGTAGAATCGGTTGAACCAACAGGCATCAAGCAATTATCCGAAATCATTATCAAGGTATCGGCATAGGTAATCAAACAATTATCAGATATGCTTTGATAAGCTGTAAAACTGGGCGGGCAAATAATTGTAGGTGGGGTTAGGTCATTTACATTTACAGCAAGTGCAGCACTTTGGCAACCATTCATATCTTTATTTCGCATTTGATAAATTCCTGATGCTAGATTTGAAAATGTAGCACTACTTTGATACGTTAATCCACTATCCTTTGAAAAAGTATAAGGCCCTGTGCCTCCAGACGAAGCAAATAGAGTGATTACACCATCCGTGCTACCTATGCAAGCCTCTATATGTGTTTCATTAAAAGTTAATGCAGGGCAAGTTGTTACACTATTGCCTCGAATGGCATAAGTGTAAACACCTTCATCGCAATCATTATTATTAATTGTTATCGTTGCATTTTTAATACCCGTATTGATCGGCGAAAATGTAATATTGAAAATGGCAGAATCTCCAGGTGCTATCGGACTTGCAGGTGAAAGTGCGCCCATCGTAAACAAGGCATTACTGCTTGTTATACTGGTAATATATAAGTTGCTGGTTCCTGTATTTTGTATGGTGAATGTTCTAATAGGGCTTGTGTTAACAACAACGCTTCCAAAATTGGTATGATCAGTAGCAGAAGGTGCAATATCTCCATCAAATATAGTTAAGTTGTTTCCTCTTACATTTATTTCGAAATCACCAGTATAACTTGTTTGAACTACATTTATATAATTGATGGTAGTGCCATTACCTATTTGCCCAGCACTATTCAGTCCACATGCTTTAATGGTGCCATCATTTTTTAAAAAAAGAGAATGAAAGTATCCACCAGAAAGATCGATTACGTTGTTTAGTCCACTCACTTGCACTGGAGATAATCTATTGACAGTGGTACCGTCACCCAATTGCCCAATTGAGTTATCTCCACAAGCCCAAATAGTGCCATTATTTTTCATAAAAAGAGAATGATTATATGCTGCGTCTATTTTAATGATCCCACTTAAGCTTGTTATTTGAACTGGAGTGAGCCTGTTAGTAGTTGAATTATCGCCTAGTTGACCAAAAGCATTATATCCACAAGACCAAACGGTACTATCATTTTTTATAAAAAGAGAATAAAAGGATCCTGCATTGATACTTGTTATTCCACTTAAACTGGTAATTTGTACAGGGGCCAATTGAGTTAAAATTGTTCCAACCCCTAATTGACCTAATATACCCCATCCACAGGCCCAAACCGTTCCATCACTCTTTAAAAAAAGAGAATGAGTTTCTCCTGCTGAAATAGCAATCACATTGTTTAGTCCACTCACTTGCACTGGGGTTAACTTATTAGTGCTAGTGCCATCACCTAATTGGCCATGATTATTAGCACCACAAGCCCAAGCGGTTCCATCATTTTTTAAAAAAAGAGAATGTTGGCCACCTGCTGAAATAGCCATGACGTTACTTAAGGTAGATACTTGAATTGGAGTAGTTTTTGAAAACGTAGTTCCATCTCCTAACATGCCAATAGCGTTAAATCCACAAGCCCAAACAGTACCATCATTTTTTAAAAAAAGAGAATGTTCGCCACCCGCAGAAATAGCTGTTACTCCAGTTAAACCACTTGTAAGTATTGGAGTTTGTCTGTTGATAGTTGTTCCGTCACCAAGTTGTCCATCAGAGTTTTTACCCCATAATTGTGGTATACTGCCCGAACATGGCAACCACATGGAGTAATTGGTACCTGCCGATACACGCTGTGCGTCGCTCCTGAAATGGGTACTCAAAATAAAAAGTAATAAAATAATCTTTTTCATGAGCTGAAAATTGATTTGGTTAGGGTTAAAGCAGTATCTAAATATTTATGTAATGGATTTTAAATTCATTTAGTTCAATCATGTTGTTTCCAATAGTCACCATTCAATATTCAAACAACGAAGCTGTGACATTGATCTTAACGTTGGATAACCATGTGTTGATTAACAATAGTTTGCTTGAACTCATCCAATACCTGAATGATATACTGACCATTCGCTAAATCTGAGTTCAAATTTATTTTCATGGTATTATTGGCTTGCATGCCTGTTTCGCCTTGTTGAAGCACACGGCCTTGGATATCTTGTATTTGATAGGTAGCTGAATGTATTGTTTTACCGATGAGTTGCACATTCACTTCATTTCCAATCGCGGGCATTGGATAAACAATTGCTCCGTATGAATCTTTAGACATATTGCGCACGCTTGCCGGAGCCACCAGTGTGGGTGTTAAAAAGGTATTTGATAGTGTACTATAACTAGAATCAGTATAAACAAAGCGCATCAAAAACCTAAAATCTCCTTTGCCTAAAAAATCATCGAAATATAAAACATCACTTCGCCTGCCTTGCGTAAGATTTAAATAATTCATTACGCCTATACTATCGGTACTACCATTCACAAAAAAACTATCAATGGTGTATTTAGCTGTCCTACGCAATAAAACATCAACAGGTGCGCTTGGTCCTGAAGGGGTATAAGTCTGCAATTTGCCCCAACCAATGATAGAATCTTTGCGATACAAATTCATTTGGTGTAGCAATGGTGCTTTCAGCAGATTATTACTTGGAGATGTGAAAATCAAATCCAAATTTGCTTTGCTTGCATTATACCAACTGCTATTTGCAGTATATGGGAATTTCATAAAAGCAAAAGGCTGATTGAGCATTACCTTAATGTCTTCATAGCCCAGTGTATCTAAATTACTTAATCCCACGGGCCCTAAATCTGTATATCCTCCAAGTGAATAATAGCCCTTCGTGTATAATCCTGTTGAATTCAGGTCCCATTGCTCTTCAAGGGTCATGGTTATTGACCCACCATTTATTTCAGAAAACTCTTTTTCTACTGCAAGTGTAACATCCACTCCGGCATTTGTAAAAAAAGTATCTGTAGCCGGTGGGAAATTAACTGTGGTATTATTACTTACTGTTGAGGTAGTGTAATTCCATGTTTGATTCGTCCCCGATGAAGGTCCTGTAAGTCCTGTTGATAATACAGTCATTGGACAACTTGGTGAAGGAATAGGGATATCAGCAGCAGTAATGGTAATGGGTGTTTGGGCATAAATTTCAATTGCGCTAAGAAGTATAATAACATAAACCGAAATAGAAATTCGAATAATCTGTTTCCAATTGAAACATAGGTTGCTTTGGTTAATTTTCTTCATGGTTAAATTTTTTTGATGATTAATTTTTGTTTAGGAAGTGAAAGTAATGATTGACGAAAGTGTAGAATGAACAATTGACATGAAACCAGCATACCTTGTTATGAAGGAGGTATTTGGGCGCATGAAGATGACAAGACTAATGTTGGCATTTCAGGTTCACGGTTAATCTACGTGAATAGATGATTGTTTCGAGCTAGTATTTTTTTCCTCTGTAATACGCTGTAGACCGAGTCCATTTTTTTCATGGTTAATTTTTTAACAGTCAAATTTGGATGTAATAAATTCTGGTTGATTTGGTAAGGAATTAAAACGTCTTTAAATTTCTATACAAAGGTTGTTTAAATTTATGTACTTGGCAATCATCATTATTGATGATATTTGAAAATAGTAGCCTCATAATAATTTAGATACAATCTTTATAGAATCCTTTTTATAGATAATTGATCCCTTATTTTTAATCTTTTGAGCAAAGAGCACTCTTCAATTTTCAATATCTTATCTTTAAAATTCATTGTCTAAATATAATTGTACGTGTACATTTACTCGATGTTTGCAAAGAATTCATTTTATTGCTTCCTTACTCTTTTCATGCTAGAAAGCTTAGGTGTTTTTGGTCAGGGCAAAATAGATTCCATCAAACTAAGCATTGAAACACTATCATCCAAAGATGGATTGTCTCAAGGCTTTGTAAGAAGTATTATCCAAGACAAAGAAGGGCATATGTGGTTTGCAACCAAAGACGGATTAAACCGCTATGATGGATACCATATTACGGTTTACCGAAACGAGATTCAAAATCCTTTTTCCCTTCCTGATAATTATGTAACATCCTTAGAAGAAGATTCTTTTGGAAACTTTTGGGTAGGCACAGCCACAAAAGGTTTGCTTTGGTTTGATAAGAAAAATGAAAATTTTTATCCTGTCAATATACTTCCTAAATACATGAACAAACCTACTAAAGAAATAGGGCTTATCAAGTGTCAAGGCAATTATATGCTGCTTACCACCAATCATGATATCTTCATATATGATATCAGTCAAATTACACCATTTACCCTTTTAAGGGGGACCCATTCAATTAAACTTGTTTTTGATTTTAACAAGTCTTCCCCTAAGATACCCTATGAAACCCCTTCTCCCTTTAGCCCCATTGTAAGTTGGATGCCCAATCATGACTTATGGATTTGCCGCAAAGACGGTATCAACATCTCTACTTTCGATAGTCTGTTGAAGAAATGGCAGTCAAAGGAATATACACTTTCAGATTTTGGTATAAAGCTGGACAAACCAAGCTCATTGTATCTACTTAAACTACCCGGTCAACAAAGATACTTTATGCAATTCCGCGAACGCATTGCTATCTATAATGACATTACACATAAATTAGATTTCGAATTAAAAACTGAATTGAATGACAGATACACTTTGCCGGTACTTGATGCCAATGGCAACATTCTTATACAAATTTCTTCAAGCTTTTATTTATTTAATCCTTCATTAAAAAAACTTTCAAAAATTATCACCAATGACAATGAAATTAACCTAACAGGTACAAAAACATGTTGTATAGATAAACATGGCATTTTATGGCTTGGTTTAAATGGATTTGGCATAGCAAAGTACGACCCAAGAAAACAATTCATCTTCACGAACACCGTTGGACGAACAGCCTTATTCAATTCAGTCTCCAATCAGCCCCTTGTCATTCAAGCAAAAAGACCTAAAAAATTCAACCCATCAACAAATACATTTGAAGATTTACTTCCTAATTTATTCCTTGAACAATCTTTTTCGTTTATTGTTCAAGACCACAATGGCATCATTTGGATGAAATCAGTTCTCGAGGAAAAATCACATCACTATTTGACTTCCTTGAATCCTGTCACTAAAGCCATCAAGCAATTTCCAATGAATGATCGATTTGCAAACCAATTTGAATCGATCTTTGTTGATAATCAAAATCAACTTTGGGTATTCTTTTGTGATCAACAAAAAAATCAATTCACCATTCGTCAATTTAATGCCTTGACCAATTCATACCAAGATGAATTTACTTTTCCCATTGAACCAAATTATTTAAAAAATTATAGATTCATTTCACAATGTTGGCAAGACAAGAAAGGTATTCTTTGGCTTGGAAGCGTACAAGGTCTTATACGTTTAGACCTACAAAAAAGGCAAATCATCACTTGGAAAAGCAAATCAAATGACTCTACAAGTCTTAGTGCTAATATGATTTTTTCCATTTTACCGGATCCTCTTGCACCTAATCAATTTCTATGGATAGGTACAAATGGAGGCGGTCTTAACCGGTTTGAATACACAAGCGGAAAATTCATTCATTTTACTGAAAAGGACGGTCTACCAAATAATGTGGTGTATGGAATATTAAGTGATCAAATGAATAACTTATGGATGAGTACAAATAATGGAATAAGTTGTTATTCCCCAAAACTAAAGACAAATAAAAAGTCTGCACAAGATCCTTATAATTCCAATGAAATACATTTTCGAAACTTTAATGAATTAGATGGCTTTGGTGGAAATGAATTTAATCGTTATGAATTTGCCAAGCTTACGCCGCATGAATTAATTTTTGGTGGTGTAGATGGACTTAGTATTTTTAAACCTGCTGAACTACTTTACAACGAATCCCCCCCAAACATTGTATTAAGTAATCTCAGTGTCTTTAATAATCCGATTGATTATAAAACCAGTCCTTCTATCATTTCTAAACCTATTCAATATGCTAAATCAATCACCCTGTCTTATGATCAGAATATGTTTACGCTTGAATTTGCCGGTTTAGATTATTCAAGTGCCGATAAAAAATTTTACACTTATTTTTTAGATGGGTTTAATAAAAACTGGATTGACAATTCAACTAAAAACTATGCAAGCTTTACCAATCTTGATCCGGGAGAATATACATTTAATGTTACGGTTTGCAATCGAAGTGGACAATATAATCGGCAATGGGCCTCCATAAAAATAATTATCACGCCTCCATGGTGGGGCACTTGGTGGTTTCGAACCTTCGCCTTTCTTTCTATTTTCTCTCTGATATATGCACTCTATCGATATCAATTACATCAATCGTTGAAATTGCTTATACTACGAAACCGTATCGCGAGTGATTTGCATGATGAAATTGGGTCTACCTTAAGCAGCATTTCATTATATGGCGAATCCGCCAAAATGATGATATCAGAAAACCATCCTTTAAATCAAGTACTTACAAAAATTAATTCAAGCACCCACGAGATGATGGAATCTATGAGTGATATTGTTTGGGCCATCAATTCGAAAAAAGACACATTTGACGATTTAATTCATCGTATGCATACTTTTGTTTATGAGGTGATGGAGGCCAAAAATTGTAATGTATTTTTCGAAGCTAATGAACAAGCCGAAAAGGTTATATTAAATATGGAAGACCGAAAGAATCTTTACCTTTTATACAAAGAAATAATAAATAATGCCGCCAAACATGCCCAATGCGACACTATATGGATAAGTATCTTGGCAAAGAATAGAACCTTGGTTCTTTCTATACGCGATAATGGAAAAGGTTTTAATATGGAAGAAAATAATCAAAGTATGGGTGGCAACGGATTGCATAACATAAAAAATCGTGCTAACGCTTTAAAAGCTAAACTTTCAATCAACTCAACTATTGGTAAGGGTACCCATATTCAGATAAGCATGAAATTTTAAAATCATTAGAATTGATGATGGTTCGTCATGATTTAAATGTTGACCTTTACCGAGTCATAACTTCAAAATAAAAGCACATAAAACTACAATCAATAAAAAATGAAAATTAAAGTCCTTGTTTTTGATGATAACAATACAAGACGCGATGGATTGCAGATGATGATTAATTTGACTGAATCCATGGAATGCCTTGGCACCTATCCTGATTGCAGGAATGTTTTACATATCATAAAAGAACATAAACCCGATGTTGTTTTGATGGACATTGACATGCCGTATGTAAATGGACTGGAGGGCCTTATTTTAATACGCAGCAAATACCCTGAATTAAAAGTGGTGATGCAGACAGTATTTGAAGATAATGAAAAAATATTTGCATGTATTCAAGCAGGTGCAGATGGGTATATTTTAAAAAAAACACCACCCCTTGACTTGATCAAAGGCATCATAGATGTCATGGAAGGTGGTGCACCCATGACCTCTACCGTTGCTAAAAAAGTTTTAAGTTTGATTGGCCAAAAAGGAAATCAAAAAGGAACAGATCAATTTAATTTAACAGATCGAGAAATGGAAATTCTGGCTTACCTTGTAAAGGGCATGAGTTATAAAATGATTGCTGATAAATGTTTTGTAAGTCATGCCACCATCAGTACGCATATCAGGCATATTTACAAGAAGCTTCAGGTTAATTCAGGTACAGAAGCCGTGTCGAAAGCCATCGAGAATCGTCTTGTTTGATAGGTTATTTTGCCCCCGAGTTTCATTCCCTTCCATTCATCATTCCCATCGGGGACCCCGCACCCTTACGGGCATTTATGCACAGATCCCTTTTTGATCCAATCAAATTCATCCCAAGGTATTACCAAAACTCACTATGGTTCCAGCCATGCATATTGACTTAAAAAGGATGACAATTTGCACATAAAAAAATGCCCTCGTAGACAGTCCTCTACAAAACTTTTAACATAGCATTCTTTAAGGTGCAGCTATCGTTACATTATTTTGACTATTCGCATCAAACACAGGATAATCAAAACCATCCACATACCCATCGCCGTTTAAATCGGTAGTTGCATATACACCCGAAACATTATTTTGAGAATCTGTATCGAAATCAGGATAATCAAAACCATCAATATATCCATCTTGATTGATATCGCCGGTGTATAATGCAAAAATGCCAGGTTCTATTTCTACCATATTAGATCCGTATGCTTTGTTACTTGATGTGGTAAAATCATAGCTTGTATTGCTTGATATAAAAATAGGATCCGCGCTCCAAGTTTCAATTGTATTTCGATGTTTGATTGCCATGTAATAATTTCCTGAATAAGCTGTGTCAAATATCACATTGGCATTCCCATTGGTTTGCAAGATTGTCTTTGAACTTGTTACTAATAAATATGGAGCATTGGCTTCATGCAACTCAACAGTGATGCTATCAACATCAGACATACTCATTCCAATGCCTTGGTTAGCTAAGGTGCTTGTCATTAAACTAGAACCCGTATAATACCCTTGCAAAAATAACTTTGTAGTAAGCGATGTATTGCAAATGTTTGTTGTGCTAATAGAGGTTTGGAGAGTCCCTGTATAAGACCCAAATCCTTCGCTGACTACATAATAAGTTCCAGCACTTAATGCAATTTGTAAGGAGGCATTAGTATTTGAACAAAAAGGACCATTGTCATCATTCGCAGCGATTTGTGTGCCCGTACTATTTAATACATGAACATAAGTATCAAAGTTAGAACCACAATGGCTAATATTTACTATAGCTGGATTTGATAAGGTAAATTGATACCAAATATCCGGTGAGGCTTGATTGTTTGCACCTGTGTACGAATTTGAATAACAATTATTATTCACTCTTGTATCGATAAACGGATTGGATACACAGGGAGCCTCACCCACAACAATTGGATTACTAATGCTAGTTCCTAAGTCTAAATTTACAGTTACACTTCCAGATGTCGTTTGATTGCCTCCACAGGAAACTACACAATAAAATGAGGTTATTGTATAAAGAGGCGGAGTGGAATAGATTGAATTTGTTGCACCAGCTATAGCCATATTACTTACAGCATTATACCATTGATAAAGGGCTCCACTTCCTATTGAATTCGTATTTTGGAGACTTAGAGTTACACTCATTCCTGAACAAATGTTGGAAGCATTACTCATTGCATTACCTGGATTAGGAAGTCCCATGCAAGGTGGGACATCTTGAATATTTATCAAATAATCTTCGGCTTCACTATAGCTATTTGAACCACAAGGTGTAGGTGTTTGACTGAAGGCTAATCGAACTCTTAGTCGAGTGATTCCCAAATTTGCATTGGAAGGTACTACAATAGTTGCTGATCCATTTTCTAGATTATTAGAAAGGAAGGTTTCTCCGCCATCATTAAAATCACCATCCTGATTCCAATCAATAAAAATATGTACTTTGTCATTAGGATAGTAATTACCAATGGTATAATTCAATATATAGGTATTTTGTCGACCTACCTGACCTATAGTGGAAGTAAATAATTGATAAGGATAATTGCAGGCAGAAGTTTGATTGATGCCAGCAAAATTTACATTAGAAATATATTCGAAGCAAGAATTTGGCGTAGTAGGAATACAATAAGTATTCAGAAGTGTTAAATTCAATATGGCTATACTATCACAACCTGCCACATTCGTAAAAGTAGATGTATAGGTACCAAACGCATTAATTGTTTGACCATTCCAAGAATAGGGGAATTGGTTTGGGTTTATAGTAACGGTAGTTGAAGAACTATTTTGATTTAATGTAAGTTGTAATATGATTGAACTATCACAGCCTACTGCATTTACTAGATGTTGCTCATAAGTTCCTGAATTGGTATAGGTAATTCCATTCCACACATAAGAAGAACAAGCACTTGCCGACTGCGTTGAATTGGTTCCACAACCCGGAGACACTTGAATTAAATAATCTTCGGCTTCGCTATAGGCATTGGAACCGCAAGGCGTAGGTGTTTGATTAAAGGCTAATCGAACTCTTACCCTAGTAATACCTAGAGCCGCATTCCATGGAACATGAATAACTGTAGAGTCATTAGCCGTATTATTTGTCGTATAAGTTTCTCCGGCATCATTAAAATCAGCATCCTGATTCCAATCAATAAATATGTTTACTCTATACTGACTGTAATAATTGCCAATACTATAATTTAATGTATAATTATTTTGGCGGTTTACTTGACCTAATGTTGATGTGAAAATTTGATAAGGATAATTACAGCCAGAAGTTTGATTGATACCTGAAAAGTTTATATTAGAAATATAACCTAAGCAAGAATTTGACGTAGTAGGTAAGCAAGCATTAGGAAGGTTGGTTAATGAAATTGGAATTTTTTGCGAAAGCATTTTAGGGCATATACTATTGCAATTTGGAATTCCTATTGCTCGATCTGAATTAAGATTTATATTGTGAAGTGTAGCATGGTTGTTAGACATTGATTGGTCTAGAATCATTGTTCCTGAAGTATCTTCCATGGTCCAATTTCCAATGAGTCCAAGGCTGTTGGATAGGTTACAAGCATTCATCGTATTTTGAATTTGCGTTTGCGTTCGAGCATAATTCCACAATCGAATCTCGTCCATTTTTCCTGGGCCAAAAAAAGGCACACCAGGACTACCGCCGAAATGCATCATCGATCCGAAGTTAACTATTGCGGTTGATGTGGCACTAGCTACCTGGTTCCCATCTAAAAATATTTTAACCCAAATTATTCATTAGGAATATTTTTTTGTAGATTATCAAATAAACTAGGAA
>CAZSUF010000088.1:1476-13602 GCA_964609875.1 uncultured Bifidobacterium sp. | reverse complement strand
TTACAAGATTAATCAAAAGCAATTTGAAGACGAACTCCTAAAGTGTCAAAATCTTTCTTCTCAGTTAGGTATAAGTTTTAAAGGCTTTAGGGCACCTTATTTTTCTGTTGATCATAGAAGTTTATATGTGTTAGAAAGCTTGAAAAAATTTAATTATCTATATGATTCAAGTATCTACCCGGGAAATAATTTAAGAACAGGTATTTCAAATGCAAACCCAGATATTAATCAAATTCATGAAAAGTTAATTGAAGTGCCTATCACTAATTTCAAATTTTATAAATATAGCGTAGGTACAGGTGGGGCTTATTTTAGAATTTTACCTTATGCCTATTTTAAAAAGAAACTCAAAGCAATTGAAAAGCTAAGACCCATAAATTTTTACATTCATCCATGGGAACTTGACACAGAACATCCCGTTGTGAAAGGCTTACCCAAAAGAATTCAAATCCCACATTATTTCAATTTAAAATCAACTCAAGGAAAATTGGAAAAACTTTTTGGCGATTTTGAATTTACAAGCTTTGAAGAGAATCTTAACTTGATAAAAAAATAATTCACTAAAATTCATCCTACCTATGTTCTGAACATTCGTTAATGAAAAATAGTTAATTGGGTTAAGTAAATTCCTTCACCATTTAACTTAAAAAGTATTTAAAATTTCTTTAAACCAGTCCCTTATTAAGTATGAATAAAGAACGAATAGAATTTTGCACATTAGAGCCATCCGAGCAAAAAAATTTAATGAATGAAATAGTTAGAATTTTACATGAACAAGATTCACATAATAAAGAACTATTTACAGAAAACATATGGAACTGGCAATATAAAAACTTACCCTCTAGTAATTCAATAGTTTGCATTTGTAAAAACAAATCGTCTATTTTGGGCTACTATCATATTCCAATATACGAAGCTACTGCGAATGGAAATAAAATAAACTTAGGTAATATTCAGGATGTCGCCATCAGCACAGATGCAAGAGGAATGGGGGTATTTAGAAAATTATCGACATTTGCAAATGATGAATTAGTAAAAACCAAATCAGTTGATTTAATTTATACCTTCCCAAATAATAATAGTATCCATACATTTGTCAAGTACCTAGATTATAAAACAATTGGAACACTTGGGGTATATATTTATCCAATTCGAATAGATGATATATTACAATCTAAATTAAAGATTAAACTCTTAACTAAATTTATTGGAAAGTCCCTAAATATATTTCTGCAAGCAACAAGGAGATTGAAGAATGATCTAATTTTAGTGAATAGCCATGAAATAGATGATCAAATTGCTCAAGCTTTTCATGAAAGCACAAAAAGTTTTGGGTACTATCTAGAAAGAAGTAAAGACTACTTAAATTGGCGATACATACAATCTCCAAAGGGGAAACACGTAATTATAAAAGTTTTTTCGAAAGACGAATTTATCGGTGCTTTTATTTTTAAAGAAGATGAAATGTTTCAAACAAAAATATTATTGCTCATGGATTTTGCTATTATATATGGCAAAGAAAAATTAGCAAAATCTGGATTACATAAAATTATTAAAGAGTCCAATCACATATTTTCTAAAACGTTTTCACTGATCTTGTTTAGTGGAAGTATCGGACTACAAAATAAAATTAAAGACATTGGATTTTACAAAGTCCCTAATTCAATAAACCCGAGAAAGTTAAATTTATTAGTAAAAAGAATAAATCCTCAAATTAAAGAAAATGCATTAAGTGAAAAAAACTGGTATGTAACACTTGGCGACTGGGATGTGTTTTAATAAAAAATAAAAAAACTAGCTCTTAGAAATATATTCATACTTTGATTTGAGTCTAATAAATGGACTTTCAAAAAATCTAAAGGATAGATAGCTTACAATTATACTCAACATTAAACTTATAGGAAAATGGATCAACCAAACTTGCCAAATTTGATTCAGCAGATTCAATTTCAGCAATAAAATACTCATGAATGAAATCACTATGGGATGTAAGCAATATAATCCATAGGTATACTTTCCAAGTTGAGAAATGATTTTAAATTTCCCTACTTTAAAAGCGGAATTCAATGAGAAATTTTGCTCGAGGATAATCCAACAAAAGAAGAAAGAAATGATTACTCTCTTTAAAATAAACAACCATGAAATTTGAAAGAACATCTCGTATTTAAAAAAGAAAAGTAATACCACAAATAAATATGGAATCAAGAGAACTCCTTTTGGAAGCTGTTCAATTGTTTTTTTAAAATTAGGGTGAAACAAAATCAAATAAGCGCCAAGTCCACCAAGGGCCATATCAGCAATCACCCCAAGCGTATGTTGCTCAATATACATTTGATCTTTATAAAAAATCAATCTGAATAGAGTAGACAAAAAAATCACCCCTAGAAAAATATATAGATAATATATTTTTTTAATATGCGCAAAAAGCAAAGGCCAAATAATATAAAATTGCTCTTCGATGGCAACACTCCAAAGTACTGCAATAGCAGTCAGCATAGGTGATCCATTCCATATGGCATTAAAATTATTCATGAACAAAGAACACAATAAAGGGCTAGCAGTTTCTACAATAGACTTCCCCACTAAAGGCTTTAAAATAGGCGTTAGCACAAACCCATAAAACACGATCAAATAATATAATGGCCAAATTCTAAGGATTCTTCGTATATAAAAAGACCTGACATGCACTTTGTTTGTAAGTTCTTTTTCTTTCAATAGTAAGTAAGTAATCAAAAAACCACTTAGTACAAAGAAAAAACTAACACCAATAGTAGACCCTTCGGAAAAAAGTCTAATCCTCAATTTCTCATACCAAATAGGCTCTATGATTTGTGTGTATTTACCTCCAAAAACATGAGTCAAAAAAACAACCAAAAACGAAAAAAATCTTAACCCATCTAAATTAGGAAAGAAAATTTTGTTTGCGTTGGCATTTTGAGTTAATAGTTGATTGGAGGATTCATGCATGCTTCAAAAGTATCAAAATATTTTAATATCATACACAATTACAAGACATCCATATCTGCCTTTTCATCTTTATCAGAATAACGCTCGTGTAAATTTACAGGAGGTTGAGCACTTTTATTTAAACGTAATTGTACAATATCTACAGCGAAAGAAAAGGCCATGGCAAAATAAATAGTTCCTTTAGGAATATGATAATGCGCGCCTTCGGCAATTAAAGATACACCTATGAGCATTAAAAAACTTAAGGCAAGAATTTTGATGGTTGGATGTTTGTGCACAAAGTTGCTGATGGGCTCGGCTGCAAACAACATAATGATGACGGATACAATCACTGCTGCCATCATGACCCAAACTTCCTTGGCCATGCCTACTGCGGTAATCACTGAATCTATCGAAAACACAATATTTAAAATAAACATTTGTACAATAACCGCACTAAAAGACATGATTTTTTTCTGTTTAAGTGAACGAGATTCATCACCACTTTCGCCTTCTAACTTATGATGAATTTCCTTGGTGCTTTGGTAAATCAAAAACAATCCACCACCTGCAAGAATTAAATCCTTGCCTGAAATGCCTATGTCGAAAATAGTAAATAAGGCTTTATCTAATTTTAAAATAATAGAGATGGCTGCTAATAAACCGATGCGAACTATCATTCCAATAAACAACCCATATCGTCGAGCTTGCTTTTGTCTGCTTTCGGGTAACTTTCCGGATAAAATAGAAATAAATACAATATTGTCTATGCCTAATACAACTTCCAACAGGGAAAGTGTAAGTAAACTAATGAGTGTTTCTGAAGTAATACTTTCGATCATTATTATTCTTTAATAAAGGATTTGCAAATTTTCTTAGCGATGGCAGGGCCTTCATAGATAAAGCCTGTATAGACTTGCACCAAGGTTGCGCCTGCGTCAATTTTTTCTTGTGCATCTTCGGGTTTAAAAACACCGCCTACTGCAATGATGGGTAAGGTATGATTTGTTTTGGTTGATATATAGCGAATAATTTCAGTGCTTCGTTGTTTCAGAGGTTTGCCACTGACACCACCTAAACCTGTATTATCAATTTTCTTCTTATCAGTTTTCATGCCTTGTCTATCCAAGGTTGTATTGGTTGCCACAATGCCACTTAACTTAGTAGCCTGCACAATTTCTATCACATCATCGAGTTGTGAATCTGTTAGATCTGGTGCAATTTTTAAAAGGATAGGCTTAGGTGTAGGATAACTTAAATTAAGATTTTGCAATTGCATTAATAATTTACTTAAGGGTTCTTTCTCTAGCAAGTCTCTTAAATTAGGCGTGTTTGGGCTGCTTACATTCACCACAAAATAATCGACCACATCGAATAATTTTTTAAAGCAGTAAGCGTAATCATCGATAGCATTTTCATTGGGTGTAGATTTATTCTTTCCAATATTTCCTCCAATAATTAAATTTGTTCTTCGATTCTTTAAACGTAAGGCGGCTTCATCTACCCCTTGATTATTAAAACCCATTCTATTGATAATTGCCTGATCCATTGGAAAACGAAACAACCTTGGTTTTTCATTGCCGTCTTGGGGCTTGGGTGTAAGTGTGCCTATTTCGATAAAGCCAAATCCTAAACAAGACAATTCATCAATAAACATAGCATCTTTATCAAATCCAGCTGCGAGGCCTACGGGATTTTTAAAAGTTAGTCCAAATACCTTTCTTTCTAATGAGGGATGATTGATACAATAATTGCTTTCAAGGTACTTACGTCCAACACCAGAATTGTAGGCCTTTGTAAGCCATTTCATGACTTTGTAATGAACTGCTTCAGGCTCGTATTGAAACAGTATTTTCTTTACTAAATTATACATATAAAATTACTGGAGAACTTCTTTTAATTTATTGATTAAAGATTCTCCTCTTAGATTTTTTCCAATAATATTTCCCTGAGGGTCAACTAAAAAATTTTGCGGGATAGATTCTACTTTATAATTTCTTGCGATGGAACAACCCCATCCTTTTAATTCACTAATCTGTGTCCAACTTAATCCATCTTTTTGAATGGCCTCTTCCCATTTTTCATGACTTGTGTCTAGCGAAACACCTAACACGGTAAAATTCTTTTCCTTAAACTGATTATAAGCGGCCACAACATGCGGGTTTTCTTGTCGGCATGGTCCGCACCAACTAGCCCAAAAATCCACAAGTACATACTTACCCTTAAAGCTACCAAGGCTAACTGTTTTTCCATCAGGTGTATTAGCTGAAAAGTCTGGGGCGAGGTCTCCATTTTGTTCAGGTGCTGCTGGCTCATCACTATCAGGTGATTTATTTAAAAATCTTTCGGAAAAAGATTTTACTGCATTTGAGTTTGGAAATCGGCTTGGCAAATGTTGGTAAAATTGCTGTAGGTAAGGTCCTTCCAAGGCAGGATTAATCATATTTGCAGCGAATAAAGCACAGGTAGGACTTTTTATAGTATCGGAAAACTTTTTTACATAAGCGATAAACTTTGAATTAATTTGTCGCAAATCACCTTCAGCCATCTTTTTCAAGGAATCATTCTGGGGGGTAGATTTCAGGGTGTCCATAATCATTTGCATGGTTTTAATATCCCTGATATTTTCTCTTAGATTAATTAAAAAACCTTTCAAGGCATAACTTCCATCAGAACCAGAGATTGTATAGTCTTCGAGTTTATTCCAATTTCCTGAGATTTGGGCATTGTCTCCATTTTTCAAGGCTAATAAAATATATTTTCCTTGTTCGAATTTAATACGATAAAGTCCTTCCTCTTTAGCATGATGACTAAGTTCGAAACTTCCATCGGACTTAGTTCTTCCACTATCAATAAAGATGTTTTGGTCAATCGCAAGTTCTTCAAGCTTAAAAGATTGTTCTGGCATATTTTCTAATTTTCCTTTGATTGAAAAATTTTGAGCACATGATGACAACATTACGTTAATCATCAGAAAAACAAATGTCCATTGAACAGCGATCTTTAAATGCTTAAGCTTCATGAAATATACTATTTAATTAAAATTTTGGTAGGCAAAAATACAACAAAGCGTCATGCTAACATGAATTGAAGTATGAGAACTTATGATTATTGCAATTAAAAATACTTATCGGCCACTAAAGCAATGAGAACAACTGGCAAATAAACAAAAGAGGCAAACATCACTTTTCGGGCTTTGAGGTCAGAATTATCTTTGAGAAAATTCATGGAATTATATAAAAACCAAATGGCAGCTATGCACATGGGTATAGCTGAGATAAAACTTCCGTTTAAAGTAACCATTGGTAAAACGCTTAAAGGAATTAATACCGCACTATATAACACACATTGAAAGGCTGTAAAATAGCCAACCTTTTCAATTCTAGGGAGCATTTTCATGCCGGCTTTTTCGTAATCTTCATGACCTATCCAAGCAATAGACCAAAAATGAGGGAATTGCCAAAAAAATTGAATAATAAACAAAGTCCATGCAGCTAAACTACCCATATGATTTGTACCTGCCACCCATCCAATCAAACAAGGTAAAGAACCGGGTATGGCACCAACTAACACAGAAATTGACGATACTTTTTTGAGTGGTGTGTATAAAAATACATACAAGGCAAATGATATAAAACTTAGAATGGCACTGCGCAAATTGAATTGTAGGTACAAAATAAGTAAGCCAATTACGAGAGAGATTACGCTAAATATAATGGCTTCAGACTTCTGCATGCGCGCATCAGGCAAAGGCCTTGTTTTTGTACGTCGCATTAAAGCATCTGTGTGTTGCTCCAATATTTCATTGCTTGCATTTGCTGCCGCTGTAACTAAAGTTCCACCAAGAAAGAGCCAAATAAGTTTGAGAAAATTAACCTTTAAATCTGGAACAATGATATAACCAGCCAAACTAGAGAATACCACAAGCATACTCAAATTGAGCTTCATTAATTGTTGATAATCCTTCAACTTCTGTACTATCAACATAAATCTAAGCTTTTGCTATTTATCTATTCAAGGCCAAAGAAATCTTTAATGAGATTCCTCGCCTTCTCTAAGCGGCACATTTTGTGGTACAAAGTCTCCACCTTCCCCATTGTCTTTATAATCATAAGCCCAACGATGAACAGTAGGAATTGGACCATCCCAGTTGCCATGTCCTGGTAAAATAGGTGTTGTCCATTCTAAAGAGTTAGCTTGCCAAGGGTTAGGATCTGTCACTTTTTTACCTTTCCAAATACTTACAAAGTAATTGAAAACAAAAAATATTTGTGCGAAAAATACAATAATGGCAGCGATAGAAATCATTTGATTTAATTCACCAAATTGTTTAAAGGACTCCCAGTTACTGTAATCATAATAACGACGAGGCATACCCGCAACACCTTCATAGTGCATAGGCCAGAAAATTACATAAGCTCCAACAAAAGTGATAAAGAAATGTATATAGCCCATTGTATTATTCATAAATCGACCATACATTTTAGGAAACCAATGGTATACTCCTGCGAACATACCAAAGAATGCAGAAATACCCATTACAATATGGAAGTGAGCGATTACAAAATAAGTATCATGTAAGTGAATATCTAAAGCAGAGTTTCCAAGGAATAATCCAGTTAAACCACCAGAAATAAATAAAGAAACAAACCCAATGGCAAATAGCATAGGTACAGTAAAACGAATATTTCCTCTAAAGATAGTGGTTAGCCAATTGAATACTTTTACAGCTGAAGGAATGGCAATCAACAAGGTTAAAAGAACAAATATTCCGCCTAAGAATGGACTCATTCCTGTTACAAACATATGATGCGCCCAAACTAAGAAAGCTAATACGGTAATACCAATCAAAGATAAGATCATGGCCATATATCCGAATATCGGCTTGCGAGAATGCGTAGACAAAATCTCAGAAGCCATACCCATCGCTGGTAACATGATGATGTAAACTTCCGGATGACCTAAGAACCAAAACAAATGTTGATATAAGATAGCTGACCCACCCACATTAGGTAATGCCTTTCCTGCAATATAAATTTCAGACAAGTAAAAACTTGTTCCTGCATGGCGGTCAAATAATAATAACACTGCTGCAGAAAGCAAAACAGGGAAAGATAATACACCAAGAATAGCTGTAAATAAAAACGCCCAAATGGTTAATGGCATTCTCGTCATACTCATGCCAGTTGTTCTCATATTTAAGATGGTTACTATATAATTTAGTCCGCCTAAAAGAGAAGAAACAATAAAGAGCGCCATACTCACCAACCATAAATCCATTCCGATTCCAGAGCCCATAGATGCTTCTTTTAAAGCACTTAATGGAGGATAGGTTGTCCACCCACCTGAAGCTGGACCTGTAGATGTAAATAAGGAAGCAAACATGATAGCACCTGCTACTGCAAAGAACCAATAAGATAACATATTCAAAAAGGGCGATGCCATATCTCTGGCACCAATTTGAAGCGGAATTAAAAAGTTACTAAAAGTTCCGCTTAAACCAGCTGTAAGTACAAAGAAAACCAATACAGTTCCATGAATTGTAATTAAACCATAATACATTTCAGGATCCATTTTCCCATTAGGTGCCCAATCTCCTAAGAAAGTACTTAATACTTTAAAGGTTTGTTCTGGGAAACCAAGTTGAAGTCTGAAAAATACTGACATCAAACCTCCAACTATTGCCCAAAAAATTCCGGTAATCAGAAATTGACGTGAGATTATTTTATGATCTTGACTAAATACATACTTTGTAAAAAAGTGTTGTTTATGCTCATGATGTGCATGATCATGATGATCGTGGTGGCCATGATCTTCTTTTGTATGCTCAGTGTGGCTATGTAATATTGCTTCGTTACTCATTATGCTAAATTTATTTCATTGTAATTTTCTTAACTGAATCTGCAGGTGCAGTAGTGGCGGGTACTTCTACTTGATGATTTTGTGCCCAATAAGATTGTTGCTTAGCTAACCAAGCATCATGCTCCGCTTGAGTTTCAACAACAATAACAGCTCTCATTGAATAATGCCCCTTGCCGCACATTTGATCACAAGATAATTCATAAACAAAGTTCTCATTACCAGTAATTTTCTTCATTTCAGCCGTTGTAATTGTTGGAGTGAACCAAATCCTTGAAGTAATTCCTGGTACGGCATCCATTTTTAGTCTAAAGTGGCTTAGCCCTACATCATGAATTACATCACGCGAACCTATGATTAATTCAACAGGTTTATCCTTCACTAATCTCAATTCTCCATTAGGAATAATGATATCATCTTTATTAGCTTCATCTTTCCAATCTAAACCAAGAATATTGTCTTTGTCATTGATATTGGTGTAAGCTCTTTTGCCTAGAGTTTTATCAGTACCTGGATAACGTGAAATCCAATTGAATTGCTTCCCAACTATTTCAATTTGCATAGCTCCTTTTGGTGCAGGGTCAGTCATGTTAAACCAAGCTTTTAAACCAATTGCCACTAAAACGGCCATAGCTAATGAAGGAATCGTAGTCCAAATTAATTCTAATTTAGTACTATGTGAAAAATTATAAGGTATTTTATGTCCTGTTCTTTGATATTTATAGGCAAACCAAAACAAAAGAAATTGGGTGGCTAAAAATACAGATCCAGTAACATATAAAGTTATTTCAAACATTTGATCGATATCCTTACCATGATCTGATGCAGCTTGAGGAATCATCAAAGGCATCATGTATTTATGGCAAGCATATATTCCAATCATGAAAGCAGCAAACAGCACTAACATGGAATATCCAAGCCATTTATTTCGTTTTTTGTCAAATGCTTCTTCTCCTTGTATCTGAGCAATCATCTCACTTGATCTCGACACTTGATACAACACTACAAAGATGAGTGCAACAAGAAGTATTAATAATAATCCTGACATATCTTTTCTTTTGTTTTATTAACTTATATGAATGACTGTTTCTTTTAAGAATGGGTGATTTTGTGGAATCAACGGTGCTTTCGTTAATTTGTTACTCACAAGGAATAAGATTAACCCAACAAAACCGCAAACTATACCAATTTCAAACCAACCTATTGTCCAATGTTCTCCTACAGTTGCTGGCATAACCATTTGATAAAAATCTATCCAATGCCCTAATAAAATAATGACTGCAACTAAGGCAACTACAAAATAATTACGCTTATTAGGTCTTGGCATTAAGATTAAAATTGGTGCAACAAAATTCAAAATGAGATTGATCCAGTAGAAAAATCTATAAGGTCCGTGCATTCTGATTTTGAAATAAATTGTTTCTTCTGGAATATTTGCATACCAAATTAACATGAACTGAGAGAACCATAAATAAGTCCAAAATATACTAAACGCAAACATAAACTTACCTACATCATGTATATGCTCATCAGTAACAATTTGCAAATACCCTTGGCGTTTGGTATATAATAACCATAACATAATCATACTCATTCCACTCACGAAGGAACTAGCAAACGTATACCAACTAAACATAGTTGAGAACCAATGAGCATCTAAACTCATGATCCATAACCATGGAATAGTAGAAGCTAATGTCAAAGCAAATACAAAAATAAATCCTGCTGAATAATTAAAATTCAACCAATAGATTTTTGTAGACCCTTTGGGTTCTGTATCTTGTTTGACAGAAAGTTGTCTAAGTTTAACACCTAACCATCCCCATAAGCTTAATGTAAGAATAGTCCAAAATGTAAAGAAGCCTTTACTTAGGAAAAAATTCTTTAGACCATTTAATGAATTTACCTCTATATAACCTGGCTTAACCCATTTATAAATATGGTCATTGTTAGTCCAAACAATTGAAAGTAAAACCGTACCCGTAATGATGGCCATAATCCAAACTATACTTCCAATAGATTCTGGTATTCGTCTAAAAGCAACTATCCATGCGCCCTGTGCTAATGAGGTGGCACTTAAGATAAACACACTAGCTAAACAGATTAATAAAAAGAACACACTATTCTGAAGCATCACTGCCCAAAATCTGTTTTGTGCCATTTGATCTTTAGACATCAGCAAAACTATGGCCCCTGCTATGAAGGTAATAATACCGATGGCCAATAAAATCAGGCTTGTATTTTTAAGTTTTGCGGGTATTTTAAATTCTTGCTGTAACATCTCCTACTTTATTTTTTAATTCTGATTTTTATTTTGATGCGGGTTTGTCTGACATGGTTTTTGCGTCTGCAACTACGTTAGTATTCTTAGTTTCAGCTTTTACCTGAATAGAATCTTTACCTACACTTCCTTTCACCATATTAAATGGTTCTCCTCCATTTTCACTTTGAATTTTCTTTACATAAGCAACTACTTGCCATCTTTGTTTAGTATCAAGTTGACTTGCATAAGATCCCATAGAATTTTTACCGTACATGATAGCATGATAAATTCTTCCTTGTGACATGGCTAAATATCTTGGGCCACTTTTTAAGTTAGCTGGCATCACGGCAAACTTACCGCTTGTGTATAAAGGACCATTACCATCCATTTGTGCGCCATGACAAATACCACAATAGATCAAATATAATCTTTTTCCTTCTTCAAGATCCTTATCCATGAGATCGATAGAACAAACATGAGCATTCGCAGCTAGTGTATCCATTTCATTGATATGATCTGGTAAGGCTTGTTCTCTAGCTATCGTATTTGGGGCAGGCATTTTGTTATAAGCACCACCTTGCTTTTCAATTTTTTCTGTTCCATTATAGTAATCTACTGCTCTTGAATAGACCATATCTGGGGCATAAACCCTTCCTGGTTTACGGCTATAGTCACTGCATGACACAATCACTATGGCAGTAAATAGAAATAATAAAGATATATTTAACTTCTTCATGTGCTTAGGCAAGTTGTTGTTGTATTTCGTAATCTTCTTTTTTGTCAAATCTACCATACCACCATTCTGATTCTGCAATTTGAATATTGGTTTCATCTGCTCCTGTTGCCTTTAAGAAAGCTTCAGTTTCTGCAGCATTTGTTTCATTTACTTCAATTACCATCACAAACTTATCATCAGTTTGTCTTGGATTAAAAATATGTTTTTTGCACTCATTTTATACCAAGAAGAAAATAATCTTTTAATTTAGTATATAACATAATTTTGAGAACCTTGTTATTTCTATAAAAACTACAACAATTTCCACACACAAACTATAGTA
>CAZSUF010000088.1:0-1466 GCA_964609875.1 uncultured Bifidobacterium sp. | reverse complement strand
TGATTTAAATAACAAAATGTCAAAACCATACCAACAGCAGCAAACAAAACAGTTAACTCAAATGTAATTGGAATAAATGCTGGTAAAGGAAAATGTGGTTTACCCCCAAAATTCTGAGGCCAATCTGTTGTAAATATCCAGCCCATAAATCCTAAGGCAGTGCAAGTTCCTGTAATTCCGTATATAAATCCTGCGATGTGTAAATCACTTTCTTTTTCACCAAGCGCCACATCTAAACCGTGGACGGCAAATGGTGTATATACATCATGAATTTTGTACCCGGCACCACGTACCTTTTTTACCGCGGGAAACAACACTGCTTCATCGCTATAAGTGGCTACTGCAAATTTTTTAATACTCATACCTTTAATATAAAAAGTGAAGGGTTATACTTGTTTAGTGATGATGCGATTGTTCTTCGATAAAATGCTCGGTATTTTCAGATTCAATACTTGACATAGAATGTTTAAAATTCTCACCACTAGTTTTTAAAATAAATTTAATCTCTGCAATAGCAATTACAGGGAAATATTTGGCAAATAAGAAATAGCAAGTGAAGAATAAACCAAATGAACCAAGGTAGAATCCTACTTCAGGCCATGATGGTGTATAATAACTCCAGCTACTTGGTAAATAATCACGATGTAAAGACATGATAATTACAAAACGCTCAAACCACATCCCGATATTTACGATAATACTCATAAAGAAGGTAAACCAAATATTACGACGTAATTTCTTGAACCAAAATAATTGTGGCGATACCACATTACATGTCATCATTGCCCAATAAGCCCACCAATATGGACCTAATACACGAAGACGAAATGCTTCTTGCTCCCATAATACGCCACTATAATAGGCGATAAATAATTCTGTTAAATAGGCTACACCTACAATTGACCCTGTCAATACGATAACCTTATTCATCGCTTCAAGATGCCCGATGGTAATATAGTCTTCTAATTTTAATACCTTACGAGTAATGATTAACAAGGTTTGCACCATAGCGAATCCAGAAAATACAGCTCCCGCAACGAAATAAGGTGGAAAGATGGTCGTATGCCAACCTGGAATTACAGATGTGGCGAAAACTAATGACAACATTTCATGACGTTGCCAATGTTTAGCACTTCCTGCCCATCCGAATGAAGCTACTCCATAAGCTAGTTTTCTAAACTTAGTTTGTGCACGATCACGTAAAGTAGCAAAGTCAGGAATCAAGCCTGAGTACCAAAACAATAAAGAAACAGTGAAATAGGTAGAAATCGCAAATACGTCCCATAATAAAGGAGAAACAAAGTTAGGCCATAATGGACCACGTGTGTTTCCATAAGGCAACACGAAAAATGCATCCCAAACACGACCCATATGCCAAATCGGAAATTGCCCTGCGCACATAACCGCAAAAATAGTCATGGCTTCAGCAGCTCTATTTACACCTGTTCTCCAGCCTTGTCTAAATA
>CAZSUF010000087.1:7271-13660 GCA_964609875.1 uncultured Bifidobacterium sp. | reverse complement strand
ATTTTGCAAAATTTGTCGAAGATAAAGAGTTGGATTTCTTAGAATTGATTTACTTCATGGCGCTTGGCAACAGTTATCATACTATTGAAGAGTACACAAGAAACCTACATTATTTAAAAACCATTTTAAACAACAAACATAAAATAATAAGTTATGGCAATTAATTTACAGAAAGGGCAAAGAGAATCAATTAGCGCCCCAAAATTTACAATCGGATTAGGCTGGGATACCAATGCTTCATCTACAGGTACTAGCTTCGATTTAGAAGAGTAGATATTTATAAAAGTCGAGAACAAAACGCTTTTATTTTCTATAATAACCTAAAATCACCAACCGGAGCTGTTGAGCATACAGGTGATAATTTAACAGGTGATGGCGATGGCGATGATGAGCAAATCAAAGTTGATTTATCTAAAATTGATCCTACTGCTACTGAGATATGTGTAGTCGTAACTATTCATGATGCGCAAACTAGAAACCAAAATTTTGGACAAGTCAGAAATTCTATCGTGAGAATTTTTGATACAGATACTAATGTGGAGATGTTGAAGTATGAATTAGAAGAAGATTTTTCTGTTGAAACTGCCGTTGAATTCGGTAGAATATACAAGCGCAATGATGAATGGAAATTTGAAGCTGTGGGTAGTGGCATGAAAGGTGGCTTAGAAGATTTTTTAACTAAATACAATTAATCATTAAATAGTAAATAACATGGCAATAAATTTAACCAAAGGTCAAAAAATTGACCTAAGAAAAGAATCAGGAGAAAAGCTTACCAGTTTTTGTGTAGGTGTAAATTGGGGCGCAATAGAAACAATCAAAAAAGGATTGTTTGGAAGTAAGAAAGTTGTGGAAGATGTGGATTTAGATTTAAGTTGTTTGATGACCGATGCCAATGGGGCTATGGTAGATTATATTTATTCTCCCGATTACAATGGCTATTTGCAAAAAAATAATTTGCCTTTGGGTAAATTAACTTCACAAGATGGGGCTTTGCGTCATAGTGGTGATGATAGAAAAGGGGATTTTGGTGGAGATGATGGATTAGATAATGAGGTGATTACGCTTGACTTAACTCGCGTGAATCCGAATATTCATAAAATATTTTTCTTTATCAATATTTATTTAAATCCTGGGCAAGCTCATGATTTTTCTAAAATTCCTTATGCAAAAATTAGAATGTATGAAGGCACTTCATCTAAAGTGATTAATATTCATTCAAGTTATGATATTGCAACAGATGCAACCTTTATGAATAAGCGTGCATTAATTATGGGTAAATTATATCGCAGAAATGATGAATGGAAATTTGATGCGATTGGTGAACCTACTGAAGACAATATGTTTTTACAAACTATACAAACCATTTTAAACAAACACGCCAAATAATGAGAAGATTACCCGTATATTTAGTCTTAGACACCTCAGGGTCTATGAGTGGAGAACCCATTGAAGCTGTGAAGAATGGCGTTCAAGTGATGATTAGTTCGTTGAGACAAAATCCTCAGGCGATTGAAACAGCTTATATTAGTGTCATTACTTTTGATAGTGCTGCACAACAAATTATTCCTTTAACTGATTTGGCTTCTTTTCAGATGGTAGATATTCGTGCTACAGGCACAACAGCTTTAGGCGATGCGTTGAAATTAGTGGCCAATAAAATAGATACTGAAGTAGCCAAAACAACTACAGAGCAAAAAGGTGATTGGAAGCCCTTGGTATTTATTATGACAGATGGCATTCCGACAGATGATTGGCAAAGCGGCTTAGTTGAATTCAAGAAACGAAAAACTGCTTTTACTGTAGCCTGTGCAGCAGGAAGTGGTGCTGATACCAGTATCTTAAAACAAATTACAGACAATGTAGTGAGTTTAGACACCGCAGATAGTTCAAGCATTGGAAAGTTTTTCCTTTGGGTGACAGCTTCAATAGGTGTAACTTCTACTAAGGTTGAAGATAGTGGTCAAGAGGTGACAGGACTGAAAGAATTACCACCACCGCCTGCTGAGTTGAATATTGTTGTATAAAGATATCATCCACTATAGATTGCATTGGAATCAAATGCTAAAAATTTGAAGTATATATTTATTGTAGTGATGCATTGCGGCAAGGATAGTAGTGGAAAGCCCGCATTCCGAGAGGCTTCACGATTTTTCAAATCTTCTAGCCTGATGCTAGCCGATTCGGAAGAGGACTTGGAACGAATAGCCTGTGTGCCGCCCTAAAAGAAATTAAACTTGATAGATTGATGTCTTTGAGAAAAAAATGATGAATTAAAATTTACCAAGAACTATGAGAAGATTGCCCGTATATTTTTTATTAGATACTTCAGGATCGATGTATGGAGAGCCGATACAGGCTTTGAACAATGCATTGAGCGGCATGGTAAATACCTTAAGAACTGATGCTCAGGCTTTAGATTCTTTATGGTTGAGCATGATTACTTTTGATCGAGAAGTGAAAGAAATTGTGCCCTTAACGGAACTTGCAGCCTTTCAATTGCCTGAAATTACTTGTCCGCAAAGTGGGCCCACGCATACTGGCTTAGCCTTAGAAATGTTGGAGAAAAAAGTAGCCACTGAAGTAAAAAAAGGCAATGAAAATCAGAAAGGAGATTGGAAGCCTTTGCTATTTATGTTTACGGATGGGAAGCCAAGTGATTTGTTGTTGTATAGAGAAATGATACCAAAAATAAAGGCCTCGAATTTTGGAGCGATCGTTTGTTGTGCTGCAGGGCATTTAGCCGATGATTCTATTTTGAAAGAATTGACCAATGATGTGGTGCATTTAGATACTGCGGATAGTTCTACTTTAAAACAATTTTTCAAATGGGTTTCAGAAACAATCGAGCAAGGAAATAAAAGTCAAGGTACTGGTGAGCATGTTACCTTACCGCCACCACCAGCAGAGATTACAGTTGTACTATAAAAAAATCAAATTATGTTTTTATTACTTAAATTATTCATACAAGTGTTGATTGTAGGCTTGTTCTTATACTCAAAACTTTTACCACATAAGGATAAATTGAATCCTCAGTATTCGAGTATATTTAATTTTTTCAATAGTTTGTTTACACCATTACTTAACGGATTGAAAACAGTGTTTAGTCCTTATCAAGTGGGCACTGGACTAATGGTTGATATGACGCAAGTGGTCTTACTTATTATCTTGTTGATTGTGAATTTAATCATACGATAACTTATGCGACGATTACCAATTTACTTTTTGATCGATGTATCTGAGTCCATGGTTGGCGAGCAAATTCAATGGGTCGAAGAAGGGATGGCTACAATTATAAAAGCCATTAAACAAGATCCTCATGCCATAGAAACAGTTTGGATTTCAATTCTGATTTTTGCTGGACAAGCTAAGACATTAGTACCCTTGCAAGAAGTAGTGAGTTTTTACCCGCCAAGATTTCCGATTGGTGGGGGTACTTCTTTAAGTAAAGGCTTAGGTCATTTGATGTATGAACTCAGAAAAAACACTGTAAAAACGACTTTAGATCAGAAAGGAGATTGGAAACCTATAGTTTTTTTATTCACCGATGGTGTGCCTACAGATGATACACAAAAGGCTATCGACGAATGGAAACAGCATTGGGCAAATAGTGCCAATTTAGTGGCTATTTCTTTCGGAGAAGAATTGGATATTCACGTGCTAAAGCAGTTAACGGAAAATGTGATACTTTTTGATAATGCACAGCCTGAAGATTATACTAAGTTTTTTAAATGGGTAACTGATTCAATTAAAACAAGCAGTATTAGTGTAGAGAATAATCATACAGGTTTTGAATTAGCTAAGCTTGATGGTGATACGATTTCGAAAATTGACTTAACCAAACAATATCCGCCAACGAATTTTGTAGATAATAATTATGTGGTGTTGGCTGCAAAATGCCAAAATACAAAGCGCCCCTATTTAATGAAGTATAGAAAGGTGGTCACTCCTTCGGAATTTGCTGGATTAGGATTAGAAACTAGGTCTTATCGATTGGTAGGCGGATTTCAAATAGATCAATCCTATTTTGATTTATGTGATGATAAGCAAGAATCGTTTAGCGTGAGTAGCGATGAATTGTTGGGCGCACCAGCTTGTCCATGTTGTGGAAATCAATTTGGGTTTGCAAAATGTAGATGTGGTAAAATTCATTGTATTGGAGATGAGGAAGTGAGTACTTGTCCTTGGTGCGGAAATGCCGGCACCTATGGTTATGGCGAAGGTGGATTTGATGTAAATAGAACACAAGGTTAATTCATGAGTGAAGTAAAACAGTATATTGAGCATTTGTTATTGCAACATAAACTTGTGATTGATGGTAAGAATATGAGTTTGTTTCATGAATTTATTTTAGATGAAAGCAATATACAAGCCGTCAAACAAATTAAAGAAAATCAACAAATGATGGTAGATAAATTTAGAATAAAATCAAGAATTCAAGATATACAGCAAGCTACATTTCAGATTCCAAATGGAACAGTGAATAAGGCTTATGAAGCCCAAATTGATTTTGTGAAGTTAGGGTTGGATGATTTGATCTATACGGAGTTTGTTGGATTAGATCAATATGGTTTAATGTATGATCAGGAGTTAGAAAAAATTCATGGATTTCCTTCTACAGCAGGAGATTTTAAAGTGTTATTTAAATTTCGAATCAAAGGTGAAAATGAGGAAACTGAACCTAATGAAAAGAGAATATCTTTAATTATTAATGCAGATCCTAAATCATTATGGAAAGATATTCCAAGTACACAAACTGCTGAGAATTTTTGGAAACCAGATTATATAGCAGATGCACAACCACTAGGCGATAAGCATATAGTAGTAGCTTCAAAACGTGGTCGAAGTCATGCCAATGTAGGTTCATTTAGAGATGATGATGTAGCCTTCAAACATTTTGAGGAATCTGGCTGGAGTGTGGTTTGTGTAGCAGATGGAGCTGGTTCTGCGAAATTGTCGCGTGAAGGATCTAGAATGGCTTGTCAGGGTATTGTTGATTTTTTTGCTGAGAATTTTACTCCAGCTTTACAACAACAAATAAACGAGATAGTAGAAAAATATGAACAACTATCGTATGCAACTACAACTGAAGTCTTAGTAGAAGAAGAGAAAGAAACAGAAGAACAAATTATTGTACAGGAGTCAGAAGTTGCTGAAGCTATATTATCAGATGAAGTTTCTGTTGAACCTGAAAAGCCACCTAAAGCTATTGAAACACTTCAAGATGTTCAATCGTCATTGAAATTATATATTTATGAAGTGTTGGGTAAAGCTGTTTTTAGTGTACATAAACAATTAGAAGATTTCGCCAATGAGCAAAAAATTCCCATCAAAGATTTACATAGCACCTTGATATTTGCCTTATTTAAAAAGTACACACATGGTTATGCTGTACTTACTTTTGGTGTTGGCGACTGTCCGATTGGCATCATGAATAAAGATCAAACAGAAGTAAAACTCATGAATTGGTTAGATGTGGGAGAGTTTGGCGGAGGTACTCGATTTATAACCATGTCGGAAATTTTTAATTCCGATAAATTTGCCACTCGTTTTGGATTTAAATTTATAGAAGATTTTTCTTATTTATTTTTAATGACTGATGGCATTTATGACCCTAAATTTGTAGTAGAAGCCAATTTGGATAAACTCGAAAAATGGCAAGAATTTCTAGCTGATCTTCAAGGGAATAATGATGAAAAAGCAATCGTTGAATTTAATCCAGCGAATGAGGAAATTGCTACACAACTTTCAGCTTGGATGGATTTCTGGAGTCCTGGTAATCACGATGATAGAACCTTGGCAGTCGTTTATTAAATAAAAACAATGGATATAATAACAGTTACATCAATTATTAATGGCGCCACTTATCAATATGTAGATAATGGCGAACCTAAAAGCGGCACAGCTAAGAATGTGTATTTTAGTCCTGATAAGAAATATGTGGTAGCTATATTTAAAGATAAACAGGATTTTAATCACAAAGAGCGCTTGAAAAATATTACATCGGATTATTTACATAGAATACAACACATTGAGGGTGGAGATTATTACTTAAATGAAATTTATCGTTGGCCAACAGATGTCATCGAACATAAAGGAAGTACAGGTATTATTGTTCCAATTTATCAACCTAAATTTTTCTTCAAAAAAGGCTATGCGAATCAAGATTTAATTCAAGGCGAGGAAAAGAATGGCAAGTGGTTTGCTGGTGCTACGTTTAGAAATAAATTATTTCCTTTAAGTCTTGATCAAAGTGAATTAGGTAAATGGTTGAATTATTTTCAAATCTGCGTAAATCTTTCTAGAGGCGTAAAGAAAATGCATCAAATGGGCCTTTCGCATTCTGATTTATCGTACAATAATGTATTGGTTGATCCAATTTCTGGAAG
>CAZSUF010000087.1:3007-7261 GCA_964609875.1 uncultured Bifidobacterium sp. | reverse complement strand
ATTTAGATGGATTAGTTGTGCCAGGGTTATTTCCTGCAGAAGTGATAGGCACGGCTGATTTTATTGCCCCTGAAGTATTAGCCACGAAACATTTAAGCAAAACAGATCCTGCTAGAAAGTTTCCGAATCGCTTGACAGATTTACATGCTTTAGCCTGTTTAATTTATATGTATCTCTTGCATAGACATCCATTAAAAGGCGGAAAAGTGCACGATTTAGATACAGAAAAGGATGATTTATTGAGCATGGGTGAAAAGGCTTTGTTTGTAGAACATCCGACAGACAAATCGAATAGAATTAAATTAGATCAAATTAAAAAATGGGATAAATATTGGTCAGATATCAATCAATTGCCTTACACCATTACTGGGCCTTATATGAAAGCCTTGTTTGATAGAGCCTTTATTGATGGTTTGCATAATCCTATGAATAGACCTACAGCGAATGAATGGGAAGAAGCATTGTTGAAAACAACAGACCTGATGCAGCCTTGTTCGAATCCATCGTGCGAACAAAAATGGTATGTGTTTGATAATACAAACAGACCAACTTGTCCGTTTTGTGGAACCAAGCATCAGGGAACTTTACCGGTGTTAGATTTATATTATCAATTTAAGCCAACGGTTTGGAAGCCAGAAAATCAACGTTTGATGGTGTATCATAATCAATATTTATTTCAATGGCATGTCAATAGAAATTTAGCAAGAAATGAAAAATTAACAGCGCAACAAAAAGTACCTGTGGGTTATTTTACTTTTCATAACCAGGCATGGGTATTTGTAAATCAGACATTGACTTCCTTGGTTGATAAAACAGAAGAGAAGGATATTCTAATCGGTGAAATGGTAGTGCTCACAGACGGAAAGAAATTATTATTATCTAAAGAAGAGGGTGGAAGAGTGGTAGTAATTACCATGGCCAATACTTAATATGATTACAATACTCCGAAATAATCAAGCTTATGGGCCTTATTCGATAGATAATGTAAAGTTATATGTCGAAGAAGGAAAAATATTAATGACTGACAGTGCTCAAGATCCTCAGCATCCTGACCTTCAAAACGTCAGAGAGATTTTGAAGAAATATCAAATTCAAGTGCAAATCAAACACAATGGTAGTTTGGTGAGTCAAATTCAATCTATCGGTAAAACCTTAATATTTCCAAGATTCGATTTTATCAAGAACGATTTATTTAAAGATCAGAAGTTGATTTACTTAGCTTCAGTAGGTTTAGCGCCAGCATTTTTAATACGTTTTACCTTTGCTTCTTACCTTACTTTTTATGCCATTGCCTTGTATTTTTCTGTGATTTGGGGCATCTTTTTCTATTATTTATTCAAGACCAATCAAGTGGCAACCAAAACCACCATGATTATATTTTTTCTTTCACAGGCTTCTGCACTCACGCTTATTAATATCAACTTGATTCCACCTTTTAGTCTTTTTTATTCCTTTCTCGAATCCAATTCATTTGTGTTGAAATTGCTTGGTTACGTATTAGGTGTGGGAGTCTTAGAAGAATTTATAAAAGCCGTGCCTTTGTTTTATTTGATTCGAAAAACAAAAGAACCCATTATACCTCAGACTTTAGTTTTTTATGGACTCATGTCTGGTATTGGTTTCGGTGTGTTTGAAGGGGTGCTTTATCAAACATCTTCTAATACACAACTCGCTTATAATGAAGCTTTCTTCATGAATATAGCAAGACTAACCACTTTACCATTCTTGCATGCTGTTTGGTCGGGTATCGCAGGTTATTTTATTGCATTTGGAAATTTATATCCATTAAATCGTCGAGGACTTGTATTTTTGTCTATTGCAATTCCCGCTTTATTACATGGAACCTATGATGTTTTTGGATGGAGTATTATCGGACTTGTGATTACAGTAGCTTCTGTATTCTTATTAATTTATTATTTAAAAAAATCAAAGGATTATCAATCCAAACTTATTACAATTTAAACAACAACATTCATGAACGAGATATTAAATCATTTCAACACACTTTGGCAAGACATCATTAATAATCCAGGCACCTCGTTGGCTATTATAGGAAATTTAATCATAATAGAGAGTTTACTTTCTGTAGATAATGCCGCAGTGCTTGCCACCATGGTGATGGATTTGCCTCAGTCTCAAAGAGGTAAAGCCCTTAAATATGGTATTTGGGGAGCTTATTTTTTCAGAGGATTAGCCATGATATTCGCAGCAGTGTTGATTAAAATTTGGTGGTTAAAACCTCTAGGTGGCTTGTATTTATTGTATTTAGTGTATGATTGGTATAAAGGAAAACAAACCGAAAAAACTGAAGATGATTTAGTTGATAAAGAAAGTAATTGGCTATATAAAATTACTGTGGGTTCTTTAGGTACATTTTGGGCTACCGTTTGTTTAGTAGAATTGATGGATATGGCATTTTCTATTGATAATGTATTTGCGGCTGTGGCATTTACGCCTAACATTATATTGGTTTGCTTAGGTGTTTTTATTGGCATCTTTGCCATGCGATTTATTGCTCAATGGTTTGTACGCTTGATGGAAAAATATAATTTTCTTGAAACAGCAGCTTTTATTGTCATTGGAATTTTAGGACTAAAACTACTTTTATCTCTATATGAACATTTTTATCCTGAAAGTGCAATCAGTCAATTTTTAAGTAGTCATACAGCCGATATTGGAATATCTGTATTAACTGTGTCTATCTTTTTTATTCCTATAATAACCAGCTTATTATTTAATTATCCTAAAAAAAGTATCGTCGAGGATAAAGAATAAATTGTATGAGTATCAGCAGAAAAGTAGTTGCATTTTTAAAGAATGCCAACCAAAAGAAATTTAAAATCGAAGAAGCTAAAGTCTCAAAACCTTTAGGCGATTGCGAGTATTGGTATCATATACTTTATGAAAATGGCGAAAGAATGCGCAGCGACTTTACAAGCAAACAAGCAGCTATTAGATGGCTTGAATCCGAAGTAGGCTCTTGTCAATCTTATTAATTTTTTTTATGCCCCCGGTTATTTACAGACTCACCGCAAGTACTGAGGCGGGGACCCTACGCGACTTTGAATTCTTCGGATGAACTATTCCTATTTTGCTCATTTGATTTTTAAGCATATTGGCTAGCGCGGGTTTGTAACCCGTGCTTCAATTTTTACTACATAACTATTGGTAATTTTCTCTTATAAGCGCTGTGCGACATCTGCAATGTCTTACCGCTATCGGTGGTTTTGCAAACCGCAAAAGAAATATCTACAGTTGAAACTATTCCTTTTTTGCAATCTTGAACTGCTAATAATGATTTTACTAATAGCCAGAATCTGTTAGAGAATTGTATTTTTGAGATTGAAATAATGACTTATTTTTACTGATAACTTATATGCTTTGGTATTGATGAATAATTTTAAAGAAATTGGCAAAGGAAGATTAATTTTAGTTTTATTAATATAATAATGAATGTTAAGGAAAGTTTGTTTTAAGGATTACAAATCCTTCGAAATGAGTTCGAGATTGCAAATCTCGAACAGTGGCATGTTGCAGAATCGAGCATTTCGAAGAACTGTTTGTAATAACTCGCAAGCATTTAACAATCGAGTTATTAGATTTCTTTTCATTTTACTTTTCCTTAGTCCTAATTTATATTCACTACAAACAAAGTCTCAGAATATTCTACCAATTGGATATATTTATCATGCAGATTTAACAGAATATATATATATTAGTTTAAAATTATTTACTGATTCTACCTATTCCTTAAAGATTAAAGAAAGTGTCAGTAGTGATGAAATTTTTCTATTAAATTTATCGAAGGGGGAATTTAATTTTTTATCAGATACATTGATATTAAATGATACAATAGCCAAATTTGAAACTCGATTCTTAATAAGAAACTCTTTTCTTAAGCCAATTATTCCCAATTACAATTTTTTATTAAATAGTAAAAAATTACTAGAACCAGCTCTATGGTTGAAATTGGGGGAGGGGTATAAATCTGATTCAATGACTTTTGCACATTATAAAAGCCTATTTTCTAATAAAGATAATTTTTCAGAAATTGTATTTAAAAAAGTGAATAGATATAAGTTCAAATCTAAGCGTGGAGTCATAAAACTAAAGAAGAAAAAAATTATTTTCGAAACTTTTAAACAAGTATTTTTTGAAGGACAGTATAATGATGAACAAGGAATAATATTATTTTATAATAATGATCTAAATCTTAAAAATTCTTTTAAAAATTACTATAAAAGTAATGGTGAT
>CAZSUF010000087.1:746-2997 GCA_964609875.1 uncultured Bifidobacterium sp. | reverse complement strand
CATATTTGTTAAGCGATTAAGCAAAAATTCGTGATATTCCATAATAAAGTCTGTTCGATATTTGCAATGTCCTACTGCTATCGGTAGTTTTGCAAACCGCTAAAGAAATATTTAACAGAAGATGAATGCTAAAGATTCTCCGTGTTAAGGATCACAGATCCTTCGAAATGAGTTCGAGATTGCAAATCACCAACAGTAGCTTGACATATCCTGCGTAAAACGTTCGAAATTATAAATCTCAAATACTGATTATTACTGTTTATTAGTTTTTACTTTAAAACAATAATCACCATACACATATTTAATTGTATCCAAAGAATTGCTATAAAGTACTTTCATGATCATTTTATAATTTGCTTTGATGATAAAGTAAGCACCTGTGTTATCCGAATGACTATATTGAATTGATGTAATTTCATTATAGCTGCTATCTGAAGAATATTGGTTGATGCCTATTAATCGAGTATTAGAACCACTATTGTATGGTAATGTTTGATTGAAATAAAAATTGGTATCTATGCCAATAGGATACTTTTTAAGGTTGCCAGTTTGCATCCATTGGCTACTATCTTTGGGCACATAAAAGTAAAAAATCTCTTTCGTAGATTGTGATTGTGCTGTCAATAATCCAGCATTTGTGGCATCTAATTGTAATTGTTCACAATTAATATTTGCATTCCAATCGGGTGTATTAAAACTTATATGCAAGTCATCGGTATTTGTATTATTCGCGTTAGTAGATGTTGAGGGTTTGGTACAATTTGTATGAAAAAATATGATTATCAAACATGTGATTGCAAAAGTATTTCTCAATGAATTTTTCATAACTGTATTATATTTTCACAAACCTACGCTTTTATTCATGGATACTTGAATGAATACCTGAACGATTTGCGATGTTCGAAAATAAACATTGTGCGACCATTTGCAATGCCTTGCTACTATCGGCGGTTTTGTAAACCGCGAATTAAATAGCTAATAGAAAATGAATGCTAAAGATTCTATGTGTTAAGTATCACAGATCCTACGATATGAGTTCGAGATTGCAAATCTCGTACAGAGGTATTAAAGTATACTTTTCCAATTCTCTTCTTTATATAGCCCATCTTGTTTTTCAAGGTTTATTAATTGGTTAGCTAATTCGCGCATTTGTAGCGCATTAGGTGCATGGGTGGTAATACATTCTATCACATACTCTCTGATGCCCGAAATGGCTTCATCCACTTGATTCATACTCTTAGCTAAATCATCTTCGGCCATGTCTAACTTTAACTTAGCCATTTCTTCATCTAAAATCGCTTCTTGATATTGTTCAATCCCTTTGTCAAATTCTTCGAGATTCATATCCATGTCTATATTCACTCCTTTTTCTTCTAATTCTTCGGCAATTAATTTTAGTTCTTTCATAATGTCGACTTGAGTCAAGGGCTCTTGCTTTTGCAGCCATTCATCAAGTGCTTCTTCTGGATGATTAAGAATGAGATCCATGATAATTTCTCTGTATTGCATAAAGAATAGGGTATTAAAAATTGGGTAAATTAAATTCAACAACTAAATTAATCAAATCATTCAAAATCTCAAAATACTAGATTTAAAAGTTGTCATGCCAATTTCAACTACAAACCCGTGGCAAGGATTGCAGTGAAAAGCCCGCAACCCGAGAGGCTTTACCCTGTTCATTTTTAAACCAGACTCCGGCCGATTCGGGAGAGGACTTGCAACGGAAAGCCTGTCTGCCACCCAAATAAAAAGCATATTTCAGGAACAAGATTTCAGTTCAAGTGTTTTTATGTATTTTTGTGCGCCTTCTATTTAAAACTTTACTTATTAACTATGTCTTTATCAGAACAAGAACTTATTCGTCGCGAAAAATTAGCTCATCTTAAAGCCGTTGGTATTGATCCATATCCTGCGCCTTTATATCCTGTATCTCATTATAGTGAGTCGTTGAAGAAACAATATACAGATGGTGGCAATGAGACTTTTGATGCAGTGGTGGCAGGAAGAATTATGAGTATCAATGACAAAGGCAAGGTATTTTTCTTTAAAATACAAGATGCTGAGGGCATGATACAATTATATATCAAACGTGATGAATTATGTCCTGATGAAGATAAAACCTTGTTTGATGAAGTCGTTAAAAAGGGCGATTTAGGCGATATCATAGGTTGTAAAGGATATATGTTTACTACCAAAACTGGGGAAATTAGCATTCATGCAAGAGAAATTACTTTATTGTCTAAAAGCTTGA
>CAZSUF010000087.1:0-736 GCA_964609875.1 uncultured Bifidobacterium sp. | reverse complement strand
AGATGAGGAAGGTAATGTATATGATGAGGTGACTGATCCGGAATTTAGATATAGACAACGTTATGCAGATTTGATCATCAATCCGCATGTGAAAGCTACCTTTTTGAAGCGTACAAAAATGATGAATTGTATCCGTGAATTCTTAAATGATCGTCATGGACTTGAAGTGGATACACCCGTATTACAAAATATACCGGGTGGGGCAGCAGCACGACCTTTTATTACGCATCATAATGCCTTAGATTCTCAATTTTATTTACGTATTGCGAATGAATTATATCTTAAAAGATTGATTGTGGGTGGCTTGGATTTTGTGTATGAGTTTAGTCGAAACTTTAGAAATGAAGGAATGGACAGAACGCACAATCCTGAGTTTACTATTCTAGAATTTTATGTGGCTTATAAGGACTATATCTGGATGATGGAAACCACAGAACAATTACTTGAAAAAGTGGCACTGGCTACCAATGGTAAAACCAAGTTAGAAGCTTGGGGTAATGAAATTGAATTTAAGGCGCCTTACAAACGTATTAGTATTTATGATGCCATCAAAGAACATACGGGATTTGATATTAGTCAAATGAACGAAAACGAAATTCGTGAGGTTTGTCTAAAATTACATATACATACCGAGCAAAGCATGGGGCGTGGAAAATTAATTGATGAAATTTTTGGTAGTCAATGTGAAGCTCATTTTGTGCAGCCAACATTTATTATTGACTATCCAGTGGATATG
>CAZSUF010000086.1:10167-13822 GCA_964609875.1 uncultured Bifidobacterium sp. | reverse complement strand
ACATGATCATCTGTTTGGAGGTTATAAGCCAAGGTAATCATACCTGTTGTTGGGTTTGGATAGACTGTAAATGTTTCCTCTTCCAATGCTTGTTGATCTAATGGGTCATTTTCTTTAAGATATGATCCTGTTGTGCTTACCTTAAATGTATAACATTGCGACGTATTAAAAGCCCCACCCTGTCCTACTATTTTAGCATAGTATAATCCTGGAGTAACATTAGATAAAGCAATTAATTCGTCTGCAGTACCTATATTATTTGAACTTGCAATTTGAGTTAAACTTGCATTGTAAATGATTAAATCATAATTAGCAGGTAGTGTTTTTAATGAAATATGTAAAGTCCCCTGAGTCAAGGTGGTAAATTTATAATTATCTATATCTGAACTTGATTCTATTCTGCCAAAGATTTGTGTATTGAATGGTATGGTTGATGCCCCTGTGGAAGTGCCGTTAGAAGCATTGTCATAAGTACCTTGACAAGTGGCGCTTGTGCTAAATAATTTACTCGATGAAAATAAAGAGGAAGCAGATGAACAATTTGCTTGAACTTGAAATTCATAATTTGTAGAAGCACTTAGTCCACTTAATGATTGACTATTGCCGATGATGTTGTTGATAGTATTCCAATTAGCGCTGTTTACTGCTTTGTATCTTAGGTTATAACTTATAGCACCGGGTACAATAATCCATAAACAAGTTGCATAAGTATTGCCCCAAACCCTCAAAGTTAATCCTGCAGGCATTCCACAATTCAGGTTTGAATTATTAATATTCAAGGTATAACATTGAGAAGCATTAAAGGCGCCACTGACTCCTTCCACTTTAATAAAGTAATCGCCGATAGTTGTGGGTGTGAAATTGATTACTTCTATCGCAGTTGAATTATTTAATGATGAGCCTAGTAAAGTATTTGAAGCATTGTACAAATACAAATTATAATTGGCTGGCAAATTACTTAGAATAATATTTAATGGATCTGTTGTTGTGGCCACAAATTTGTAAAAATCTACATCTGTTGAAGTTTGAATTCTTCCAAAGATGTCGGTATTTGAAGGAACAATTGCAGCACCAGCACTCAGGTTATTGCTTGTATTGTCATAGCTACCTTGACAAGTTGAGGTGGTCGTAAAGTTTTTGGCTGGACTGAAACCACTTGTACCACTTGTGCAAATAGCTTCAACTTGAAATTCATATAAAGTATTTGCACTTAAGCCATTTAGTGCTGTCATATTACCGTAAATATTACTCACCGTAATCCAGGGATTGACTCCAATAGCTGCTCTGTATCTCAGATTGTAATATAGAGCACCAGGTACAGAATTCCAGATACAAGTTCCATAGGTATTTCCAAGTACTGACATAGATAAACCACTGAGCGCCGGCACTGTACATGGAATAGTATTATCAAGAATTTTCAAAGTGTAGCATGCATTAGAATTAAACACATTATTCACGCCAAATACTTTTACATAATATTTTCCAATGGCAGGAGGCACAAAAGTGATATACTCACTATTATTTCCCCAACTTGAAGAATTACCTTTAATGGCATAATTCGAATCTAACAAACTGATATTATAATTAGATGGTAAGTTGGTCAAGGAAATCATGACAGGATTTAAAGCAGAAACAGAAAATTGATAATAATCAATATCGCTTGCAGTATTAATCATAGCAAACACATCTACATTTAATGGGATGATGCCACTACCTGTGATAGTGTTATTGGTATTTTTATCATAAGTCCCTTGACAGTTTGAAGTGGTTGTCCATTGTTTAGAATAAGAAAAAGTAGAAACCCCTGCACCACAATTTGGATACACTTGAAATTCATAAGTGGTAGAAGGTGAAAGTCCATTTAGCATTTGAGATGTTGCCGCAATATTATTTATATAAGTCCATGAATTTGAAGCGACAGTTTTATAGCGCAAATTATAGGAACTTGCTCCTTGCACAGATGGCCAAATACAGGTTGAATAGGTATTTCCCCAAACAGATAAACTTAGTCCCGAAGTAATAGGACTACATGCACTCAAGCTCGTATCCACTCGTAGGGTATAACAGGAAGAAGCACTGAAGGCACCTGAAGGAGAAATTACTTGAATACTATATGATTGAGGATTAAAGATTTGGCCTGGGATTGGCGAATTAATGGTAAAATATTCGTTCATTGTTCCAGCATTAGATGAAGTTCCTATAAGGGTGCCATTCGAATGATAAATTTTAAGATCATAATTATTGGGCAAATTACTTAATGAAACATATAATGGATATTTAGGAGCAATAATTTTAAATCTGTCTGTATCACTAGGTGCAGAGATTGTACCATGAATGTCTAATCCAATTGGAATAGATATCCCATTAGAAGAAGGTGGATCAAATGTACTTGTGCAATTTGCTGAGGTGGTCCACACCTTTGAAGTTGAATAACCTGATGTTCCGCAATTACAAATGGCTTCAATTTGATATTCATATTGCGTATTGGCGCTCAGACCTGTCAAAATAGTTGTGAGTCCATTAATATTTGGAATAGTAGTCCAAGTAGAAGAAGAAACCTTTTTGTATCTTAAATTGTATAGATTGCTACCCTCATAAAAATAACTCCATACAGGTGCAGCATAAGAGTTTGACCAATAGCTTAAACTTAAATAATAAACATTAGGGGTAACACAAGCTGAAGATAAATTGTATAATTCAAAATAAATAATGCTATCACAGCCATTTGATCTTGGATAAACAAATTGATACAAACCAGAATTAGTGAAAGTTTGACCGTTAAAAACATAGCTAGTGCACCCTAGAGCGTTATGGAGAATATTAATAATTGTATCAGTTTTAATGGTTAACTGTAATTGAACTATGCTATCACAACCATTACTGTTGGTTAAGATTTGGGTATAATTTCCACTCTGAGTATAAGTTTGTCCAAAATAACTATATTCATGACAGGCAGTATCTACAAGTGTCGCATAACTAGCCTGATTCCCAATTTGAAGATTCAAGGTAATAGAATCGCAGCCATTTACTTGGGTTTGATAATAAGTTCCACTGCTCGTATAAGTTATGCTATTGAGTGTATATGAATTACAAGCTGATTTTTGAAGCACTTGGTTAAGTCCATTTGAGATATTAAGATCAATATACACAAGGCTATCGCAATTATTTGAATTTGTAAATGAGTATCTATACCAACCACTAGTATCGTGAGTTACTCCATTATAGAGGTAATTGTTACAAGCTGTTACATGAAAGGTATCAAAAGATGGTATACAAGGTGATAATTTTTGAATAAAATTCCCAGTGATAGACGGATCATCCACCAAGTTATTATCAACATGGCCCACTAAATACAAATTCTCATTATGATCACTATAAACACCTATGCCATAACTAGTATTACCCGTATGTTTTAAGGCATTGCCCCAAATTAAATTCCCATTCGGGTCAAGTTTGGTATAAAACATTCCTGAGTTAGTTGAAATGTTAGAGTTGTTGAATATACTCACCACTTCGCTTGGATCTATATCAACTTGTCCATTAGAAGTCCCTACAATATTTAGATTTCCACTTTTATCAATTACAGCATTTTAATGTTTGCATTTCTTGGTATATAGTGTTTCTCTTAATTCTAGTGATTTCCCGGGTCTCGCTT
>CAZSUF010000086.1:0-10157 GCA_964609875.1 uncultured Bifidobacterium sp. | reverse complement strand
TCCTGAAACGCTAGATTCAAATTGTTTTGCCCAAATAAAATTTGCATTTGAATCCCATTTCACAATATATGAATTTACTGATCCATTTTGGGTGCTTAAAAGAGCGGTGTCAGGGCTAGTATCAAAATCCGATGTATGCTTAAATATACCCATTATAATAGGATTATTATCCTTTCCAATTTTTATATGATAATTTGGCCTATTTCTTTCCATCCAAAAATCGTCTGTTTCGCTAGCGATAAGTTTTGTCCATAAAAAGTCCCCATTATTATTTAGTTTAGTAATAAAGCAAGTCTTAAATGGAGATTTAGCTAAAACATATGATCCAGCATTAGGGTTGGCATCTACATCACAACCCCACATTTGAACCATACAATATACATTACCTGATTGGTCTAATGCTATGGAGTGTGGAAAATTTTCATCAAAACCGCCACACGTATTTATAAATTTTTTTGTCCATATTTCATTTCCGTTTGCTGAAATTTTTTTAGCCTGTGCATAAAAATTATAGCCAAGTATACTAGTTGGGCAATACCCTCCCATAAGATAAATATCATTGTTTGAATCAAAATCAAAAATTCTTACATAACTAAACCCTAAATTTAAATGCCAAATATTATTGCCGAATGGATCATATTTATGCATATTGGATTCCAATTCATCTAATGCAGGATTGCCAACTGATTCTACTATAACTATATTCCCTGCATGATCTATTTGCAGACCAGAAATGGAATGGTAAACACTTATTCCAGAAGATTTTGCCCAAATGAAATTCCAGTTAGAATCAGATTTGATTATAGCCCAACCTCTACTTGGTAAGCTAAATACACCTATTCCAGGATCTAAATCCATTGTTGAATCATAATATTGAATATGAATAAAAGAGCCGTCTGCATTTAGAGCAACAATTGCTTGCTTTTCTGCCCATTCAAATTTATATCCTTGCCCGAATGAATGGTTAACAAGATTCAACAAACAAAATAATATGAGTAGTCTCTTTTTCATGGTTTGATTTTTAGTGATTAAGCAAATAGGAAACTCTAAGTCGTCTAAGAATTTATATAAATTTAAGACTATTTTCTGAAATAAAAACCATACATGCAATACTTCTGAAAGCATTGCATGTATGATGTTAAAAGGTAAATTATTTACTTAAGTTTTTAAGGTCTACTTATGGTAACATTACTTTGGGAATTAGCATCAATTAATGGATCATCGAAACTATCCACATAACCGTCTCCATTCAAATCAGTAGCTACATATACACCACCTACATTATTCTGAACATCAGCATCGTAGAAAGGGTAATCAAATCCATCTACATAGCCGTCCTGATTAATATCCCCAGAAAATAATGCCCAAACACCAGGTTCAACTTCTTTCATATTATCACCATAAGCTTTGCTTGCTAAATCTGTGAAATTGTAATTCACATTGGCTAATATATTCACCGGGTTTTTACTCCAAGTCTCTAGAGAATTTCTATGTTTGACGACTATATAATAATTGCCAGGTAAAGGGAATTTGGCACTAACTAAGCCGAAATCTTTTAATCTTGCTTTTTTGAAAACACTAAATCATGAGGACTAAAACTTTCATGAAGTTCTATAATAATATCATCAACATCATTGGAAGCAGGAATAGGATAATAGTTTTGATTAAGCATTACATTTGCCATTGTATTTGAAGGAATATAATAGCCTTCTAAAAATAAATTAAGATCTAATTGACATGAGAGACAGGCATTTAAGGCAGCCTGTGAACTTAGCCAAGAAGGAACAATAGCTGGATTTCCAGTGCCTCCTAATATTCCAGGGGCATTGTTAGATGTGATTTCATCTTTAAAGGTTGTTGAACCATCTGAAATATCCCAATCCGCAACTAAATCGTTTAATTGATTCGTTGTTGGTACTATACCTTGTGAAAATGAAAATACTTCAGAACCATCTAACTCACGATTCCAATAACGAATATGAGAAATAATACCATCAAACTGATTAGTTGAATTCCATCTACTTCCAAAATATAAATCATTAGATGTATTTGTATTAATAGAATTCTGAACACCATTTACATGAGGAATAATTACTCCGTCTAAATAAAGGTAGAAGTGATATAAGGATCCTGTTTTTCTTCTAACCATAACTAAATGATGGCATAACCCATCATTGACATTTACATCATAATAATTTAAACTATAATTTAAGTTAGTATTTCCCATTTGTAAATAAATTTTCCCATTTGGATTATAAATTCCGAACTCAAATCCGTCATGATTTGCAGGAGAACCACTTGCAATTTTATAAGTCGAAAACAATGAACTAAAACCACTAGTTGTTCCAGTCAATTGTTTTTTAAAATTTACTTCAATAGAAAAATCTTGGGTCGTCAAACTACTACTTGTTGATAATGAAAACTTTGAATTATTCAAAACTTTCACAAAACCTCCATTAGCAAAGTCTAAGGCTTCGTCTTCTCCACAATTTGTTGGGAAAGGAGAATTAATGTAAAAATTTGAAGAAGATGGTAATTTTGGATTGCCACCTATAGGACAAACTTCTGAATGAAAATTTGGACTAAAATAATTTGAAGTAGCAATTGATCCATTAAATGGATCAATATTCGCTGGTGTATTTGTGTTTGATAATGGAGAAATATATAATTCTGCATTTGTATTATCTTTATAAATGATTGAATTATGAAATAATCCAACTCCGTCTCCTATAACATTTTGTCCAATGTGTAATTTTCCTCCTAAATGAATTTGATTTGAAACAAGGGTTGTTCCAGCAGAATTATTTCCAAAGTTTATCACGCCTCCTTCTAAAGTTTTAAATAAAGCATTTGAACCAATATGTATATTGCAATTATTTTCTGTATACATATACCCAGAATTATAGAAATTTAAATAACCTTCATTGGATGAAATTATATTTTTTCCAAGTTCGAATTTATCCATGCCGTTTGTTGCTCCAAAAAGTCCGTTCTTGAAATGATTCCAATAAATCTTTTTGTCCACATAGAATTCATTAATAGAACTTGGACTTGCCGCACCGCGTATGACGATAGCGTTACTGTATATTTTTTTTTGTGCAAGTCCAGAATTATTAATATGATTAACACCGTCAAAAATGCATCCTTGTAATTGGGAAATTTGAGTTGAATTAGTTGTATGTAAAAAATCTATGCTTGTATTTTTTATATAGAAGTATTTATCTTCTTCTGCAACATTTGTATTAACCAAGTACAGCCGAGCCGTTTGCTTATTTAATGTAAAAGTGCAATTTTCTAATAAGATAGAATTCCCATCACTGTAAATTGAATAGTTATTAAAATTATCTGCAAAGTTTGAAGGAAAAGTGGATGGTTTTGAATCATAAAATTCAGTATTAATAAGTGTTGTACGATCGCTTACAATGCTTGTGCCAGATGGTCTTTCATAGCCTCCAGTAAAATTGCCGTAGATTTTGCAATTATTAAAACTTGTTTTTTTACCTAATGTATTTACTCCTCGGGCTCCATAATAATTATCTAAATCATAAAAAGTGCAATCAATGAATTTAATGTCATTATTAGACTCATAATTATTATGTAAGGCATAACCATAATTATTTAATACCCTACAATTAGTAAAAGTGCCATCTTCGATAATTGGACTAGATGATTGACCTGGATATTCATTTTCAATATCTATACCTATACGTGGTGCATCATTGGCACCGGAGCCAACCCCTGCATCATTAAAATCACAATTAGTAACAGTGATTGTTTTTCCACCAGTCCATGAAAAATTATTTCTACCACTGCTTAAAAATTGAGAATTAAGAATAGTGATATTTTGAGGGACCGGTGCAACATTAGGATATGGGGGAGAAATTGTAATTCCATCAGTATGGAAATTCTTAACAATAACATTATCGATAATTATATCATTTGAATTTCCCTTTATAGTTATTCCATTGTTGTTTGCATCATATACATAATTTCCAAAATTGGTATTATAAGTAGGGATACATGGGAGAGAAGGATTAGGATTAGGTACGCAAGTAGATGAAGGATATAATAGGTTCATATTTGTCCTATTTCCATCAACTTCTAAGCTCGATACAGAGCAGTAATTACTATTGCTAAATGTTATAAATGTACCAGGAGTGTTCAGGTTTGCATTACTAAATGCAACAGGATATCCAATGTTTATACCATCGGCGTATTTAATTTGGGTTTTCGAAGAACCAATACCCTTAACATGAACATTTGAAACTGAAACAAAAAATAGTGCATTTGGCCCAGAAGGTTGCGGAGGATCAATCAAATAATATTGACCTGAAGCGCCTACAGGTATTTCCAAAGTGACATTGCCTCCTCGATAGTTAATATAATCTCGTGCTGAGATGAATTTTGCATATGAATTATTTGCACCAGTCTTATCTGCGCAAAAATCAGTTTCTAAATTTAACGTAATGGGTGTTGACGAAGAAAATAGATTATATGCATTGGCTGAGCAGTCAATACTAATTGTTTGATTATAATAATAACTGCTTGAAGAACCAGTTATACTATAAGTATTACACTGCCCATACGCCCATTTTATTCCATAAAAAAGGCAAAAGATCAAGATTTTTTTGTAGTTCATGTGTTTAGGATTTAAAGGTTTAAAAGTTACAATTTTCATTCTAAAGATAAATTTGCTAAAGGCAACACTGAAACAAAAAAGCATATATCTGCCAGTTAAGTCATTTAGGGGGGTAATTAGGTCATTTTCGACCTTAGTTAGGATTTCACTTTGGCTAAAAAACACGAATTAGCCAAAAAGTCTTGCAATATTTTGCTAATTTCGTTCAACAATAAGCCCGCTTTATGAAGAAAATCAAGATTGAAAAATATATAGTACTACTGTTCATATGGCTTATTCTGTTTACCACAAGTTTTGGACAAATAAATTCACAAAATGCCACCTACCCGATCCAAGGAAATCAGCAACTAAACATACAAGTTAATGGATTTTTAGATGGCAAGAATTCCCTAAAACGTCATCGATATTATTGCATTGGCCTTCCAGAATTTACCAATATTTCTTCCTATTTCTCCTTAGATACACTTTCCATTTTCAATAGAGATACCACCACGATTCAAGATCTAATGGTGATTACGAATAATGAAAATAATTATTATCGTTTTGATAGTATAAGTAAATATGCTATTTCGCCTTATGCTTCAAATGATATCGATAGTATTTGGGATGTTTACCAATTTGTAGCCGATAGACATTATTATTATTTTAAACCCGAAAATTGTGTACGTGAGCCTTATGAAATTACCAAGCATTTTGGAACTTATGGTTATGGTAATTGTGGTACTATTGGTAATTGTGCCAATGTAATTGGACATGCAGTTAGTGGAAAAGGACAACGTTGGTGGGGCATTAATGGTGGAGCACACATTTATTCAGAGCTTAAATTCAATAACAAATGGCGCTTTGTAGATGCAGATGAATATGAAATATTTTTAGATGTAGATAATAAAACACCCATTTCTCTAGGTGATTTATATGAAGATCCTTATTTAGGTTATCGCTCGAAAATTTTTGGTCCCACTTTGGCTTATTCATACACCACTACAAAAGATTTTGTCAATAGATTATATTATTCAACAAATCATTACACATGGAACACAGACTCTTCAAATTATTTAGGGATCGTGTATACTGGAGGAAAGGATTCCCTAATTAAATCTGATCTAGGATTTAATTTATATCCTGGAGAAAAATTGTCTTTTTCAAATAGTCCACAAGATACTTTTTACCATCATCTGCTTTCAACCCCATGCACTAACCCTAACACTGTGGGCAACTATCCTGATTCAAGCAATTTATTCCCCATGATAAAAAATGCTAAAATAGCTTTGAATCTAATGGATACGATAGTGCCCTTCAATAAGTAGAGTAAGTAGTATGCCAATGGTGAATGGTCATTTACACCTTAATTATTCTTGCTTAACTGCATCCGATCAAATTCTTATTAAGGTTTCCAAAGATAGTGTGACTTGGACTACCCTATTTACCTCAGTACCTGCCATGTCAAAAGATACCTTCATATCATTATACAATTTTATAAACCCTAAAATAAAAAGTGCTTGCCATCAACTGTATATTCTTACTCAATTGCAAACACTGAATGGGAATATAAATTGTACCATCAAACAATTTGATTTTAGCTATACCTTACAAATGAGTAAGTATCTTTTTCCTTCTCTACTTGTTGGGCATAATCAAATAAAATTGCAATCCCAATCTACCCCAAATTACCTAGCTGATGTAAGCATTAAATGGAAAGAGAATTTTAGCAATCATCCCCCTTCACCACCACAGTATGCCGTATACCCTCTTCTTGGTGATACCGTACAAAATACGAACATCACTTTCAAATGGCAGCAAATTTGGCAAGATCAAGATAATGATTCAATCAAAGAATGGCATTTCATCTTAAGCGAATTCCCAGATTTTAGGCATCCATTATCTAATAGCTTTAATCAGTATTCTGGTGGAATTACTAATTTCAATATTGCTGATTCATGGAATGCGTTTAATACACTAAAAGTTTATCCTAATTTTTACAATCATCTGAATACCTACTATTGGAAAGTGAGAATTATGGATAAAAAAGGTGCTTGGAGTGATTGGAGTCCAATTTGGCATTTTACTGTTAAATGCCCCATGCATCCCGTGAATGTGCATTTTGAAAAAACGAACATAGATACAAGTTACTCATTGGTTTGGAAAAATCAATCTATAGGTGAAACCATTCAAAAATATTTCATTTATGGTTCAAGCTCAAATAAATTACCTATTGACCAAATTTATTTAAGAGATTCAATTTCTCAATCTGGATATACTGTTGGCATGAATACTGTAAAAATGCTTCGGCTTGTCGGAAAAGATAATATAGGAAATTCATCGACGCCAACCAGAATTGCTTATATGCCGTATAAAGATACAACAGTGTATGGCGACACCTTAGATTTTACCTTCCTCATAGATAGCTTGCAAAAACCTTTTCCGTCTTATCCTGGATTGGAAAGAAATTATTTTTTACAAGCCGATACAAACTATTTCAGTTTAATTAGTTCAACTAAAGCTATCCCTAAAAAAGCAGGAGCTTGTTTGTTGAATATTTGTTATACGAAAGAAGATCTAATAGATACCCTATATCGCCAACAAATAGACTTTACCATTCTTAAAGCTAACTTAACCATTCAAGCAAATAATATCACATCCATTTATGGAGATCAGCCCATTTTTAATGGATCAACTTACTCAGGGTTTAAAATCAATGATACAGAATTTTCCTTAGATACTTTACCTTCTTATAATACAACAGCGACTCCACTCTCGCCTATTGGTATTTATCCACTTATTGTATATGGAGCCGCATCAAATAATTATAACCTGAATTATATTAATGGCGTATGTGAAGTGATTCAAGCAAATCTGAACATTACCGCAAAGGATACGGCTTCTACAATTGGTGATATACCCGTTTTAAATGGTGTTCAAATATCTGGGTTTAAGAATGGCGAAAATTCTTCTATTCTTCTTGCCCAACCTGTTGTTTATAGCAGTGTTAATGCCTCATCGCCAGTAGGCATTTACCCAATTTATGCAGATAGCGCTCAAGCATTAAATTATAGTATCAATTATTTGGCCGGAACTTTTACAGTTTTTCCTATTGCATTAAATACGCACAATATCGATCAATCTAATTCTGTGCGTATTTCACCTAATCCTTCTATAGGTCAATTTGATATTTATCTCGACAATTCCAACCTAGGTAGTGAATTAATACTTTATGACGCTGTAGGTAAACAAATGTATAAGCAAATACTTGTAGAAAAATCGAATCGAATTAATGTCAATTTGTGTGCGGGCATTTATTTGCTAAAAATCATGCAAAAAGGAGAAAAAATGTATGAATCAAAAATTCGAATTCAATGAGTAAGTTTTAATGGCCAAACTAATCCGAAACATTTCATCTAATCGAGTAAAAGACTATATTTGAAGAATGAATCTAGAAAGTTCTAAATTAGAATCTATTAAAAACTATTTCAATACTCAACCTGTTTTGAAAGCCTACTTATTTGGGTCCTATGTTCGTGGCCAAGCAGACAATGAAAGTGACATCGATATTTTAGTAGATTTGGATTATTCTCAAAAAATTGGACTTCGTTTTGTACAAATGAAACTCTACTAAATACCAAAGTAGACTTGGTTTCGTCTAATGGACTATCTAAATATATCAAACCTATTATTGATACAGAAAAAATAGTAATCTATGCGAGGTAGCCTAGGTGATAAAGTAAGATTAATGCATATTCTGGATTCTATTTCTGAAATTGAGTCGTACATCATTGAAACCGACTTTGATACATTCCTTCATAATTCAATGATGCGTTTTGCCTGTATCAAACAAATGGAAATAATTGGAGAAGCAAGCAATCATATATCTAATGAAGTCAAATTAAAATTCAACTCAGTAGAATGGTCGCAAATAGTTGGAATGAGGAATGTTTTTGTTCATGAATACTTTGGAATTGATGCTAGCCTTGTATGGGAAATTATCAAAAATGATGTACCAGAACTTAAGCTTAAAATAACGGAGATAGTTAAGACTATAAACTAAGTAACATTCTGTCAGCAATACCTACCCAGCAAGGCAGACTTTCATTTTTAAATCAACATGGAAAAGTAAAAGAAACTTCAATTTTTTAAAGCCATTTCATCTTCAAACTCCCGTTTTTCGACTGGCTTTAAATTTGAAAACGAATGTTGTATTGTGGCAACGATAGAGCGGATACCCCGCATTCCGAGAGGCTTTTCCCTATTTTCTTCATACTTGACATTTGATAGCCGATTCGGAAGCGGCGTATGAGCGATAGCGTGTGTGCCACCCAAATTCTTCTACATTCTATACCAATAATCAAGACTAAAAAAAGGTTGCAAACTTCAAAAGATACTATATTTGCGCCTTTCATACGATTATGTCTACAACAAAAAATATTCTTATTACTGGCGGTGCAGGTTTTATTGGGTCACATGTCGTGCGCCGTTTTGTGACGAACTATCCGCAATATGCCATTTTTAATTTAGATGCCTTGACCTATGCAGGGAACTTAGAAAATTTAAAAGATATTGATACATCGCCTAACTATACTTTTATCAAGGGAGATATTTGTGATGCCTCTTTGATGGAAGAAATTTTTGCGACACATCACATTGATACAGTCATACATTTAGCGGCAGAGTCTCATGTAGATCGTTCGATTAGCGATCCACTAGCCTTTGTGAAAACCAATGTCATGGGCACAGCCACCTTATTGAATACGGCCAAAAAACATTGGCAAGGTAACTATGAGGGTAAATTGTTTTATCACGTAAGTACCGACGAAGTATATGGTAGCCTCGGCGATACAGGTTTCTTTTATGAAGATACAGCCTATGATCCACGAAGCCCTTATTCTGCCAGTAAAGCAGCGAGCGATCATTTAGTGATGGCCTTTTATCACACCTATCATTTGCCTGTGGTGATCAGTAATTGTTCGAATAATTATGGCCCCAATCATTTCCCCGAAAAATTAATTCCCCTTTCCATCAATAATATTTTACAACAAAAACCTTTACCCATTTATGGCAAAGGCGAAAACGTCAGAGATTGGCTTTATGTAATTGATCATGCAAGAGCTATCGATGTGATTTTGCATCAAGGTCGTTTGGGCGAAACGTATAATATTGGTGGACATAACGAATGGACCAATATAGATTTAATTCGTTTGTTATGTCGCTTGATGGATGCTAAACTCGGCAATCCGGAAGGTACTTCAGAAAAGCTCATCACTTACGTAACAGATCGTGCAGGTCATGATTTACGTTATGCCATTGATGCCACCAAACTTAAAGATGAATTGGGCTGGGTGCCCTCAGTTACCTTCGAAGAGGGCCTTGCTGCTACCATAGATTGGTATCTTGAAAATAAAGATTGGTTGGCACATGTCACAAGCGGCGATTATGCCTCTTATTATGATGCCTTGTACGGGGCTAAGTAAACTATGTAATAAATTATTTGAAGCATTTTCCCGCTATTCACTCCTACTCCGCTTCC
>CAZSUF010000085.1:12465-13858 GCA_964609875.1 uncultured Bifidobacterium sp. | reverse complement strand
GTGAACACATGATTACAATAATTGAAACTTAAATACCTTATAGTGGTTATACCGAGGGTGTTCACCTCTTCCCATTCCGAACAGAGCAGTTAAGCCCCTCATGGCCAATGGTACTTGGACACAATCCTGGGAGAGTAGGTAGCCGCCGTCTTATAGAATCCCGACAGAAATGTCGGGATTTTTTTTTGCTTTTTATTCTAAGTTTATCCTATAATTATGTCATAGTTTCTGTAACTTTGTCACCTTTAATAATCTATGCTTACAGAACAAGAACTTCAATCCATTAAAAATAGATTCGGGATAATTGGTAATGAACCTTCTCTCAATTATGCCCTCAGTGTAGCATCCCAAGTAGCGAATACTGATTTAACCGTATTAATTCAAGGTGAAAGTGGTGTGGGAAAAGAGGTTTTCTGCCAGATTATTCATGCTCAAAGTGCTAGAAAACATAATTCCTTTATTGCAATTAATTGTGGCGCAATTCCAGAAGGCACAATTGATAGTGAATTGTTTGGTCATGAAAAAGGGGCATTTACAAGTGCTACTGAAAGCAGAAAAGGTTACTTTGAAACCGTAAATGGAGGTACCATTTTCTTAGATGAAATTGGAGAATTACCTCTTGGTACTCAAGCTAGATTACTTCGTGTTTTAGAAGCAGGTGAATATTTACGTGTAGGATCGTCAAAAGTACAAAAAACTGATGTTAGGGTTATAGCTGCCACCAACAAAGATCTATTAACTTTAGTTCAAGCTGGACGTTTTAGAGAAGACCTCTACTATAGATTAAGTACAGTACCTATTCGCGTTGCCTCATTAAGAGAGAGGAAAGATGATATTTCAATTCTTTTTAGAAAATTTTGTGTAGATTTTGCAAGTAAATACAATACTACGCCTGTTCAATTAACTGAGGATGGGAAACAATTATTAATAAATTATCGTTGGCCAGGAAATATTCGAGAACTAAAAAATATTGCGGAACAAATTTCTGTACTTGCACCACATAAACTTGTAAGTGCCGATGAATTAAAGTATTTTATACCTCAACATCATCAAGAAACCATGCCAATGGTATCAGCTCAAAGTAATAGCTCAAATGATAAGGAATTTAACTCTGAACGTGATATTCTTTATAAGTTGTTTTTTGATATGAAAAAAGATGTAAACGATCTTAAAAAAATGTTTTTTGAAATTGTAAAGAATCCTGGTCTAAATCAAGGCTATAATGCAGATATGCTGCAATCAGATACAAATTTTATGCCTTTTGCTGGAGATTTTAATGGAAATCAATCTCAACCGAAATCTGTTATTCTGAGTTCAAATGAACACCCTAGTTTAGATACAATACATCCTGTAGAAGAAACCCTGAATTTAGCTGAAAATGAGAAAGCAAATA
>CAZSUF010000085.1:6430-12455 GCA_964609875.1 uncultured Bifidobacterium sp. | reverse complement strand
AGACTATATTGTTAAGGCTTTAAAAAAGCACAGAAGTAGGAGGAGAGATGCTGCGTCAGAGTTAGGTATTTCTGAAAGAACACTCTATAGAAAAATTAAGGAGTATGATATCGAAGATTAAGCCTTTATTTTTTCTCTTTGTCGTTTCTTTTTCTATTTTGTTAGAAGCTTGTCATGTTTATAGTTTTACGGGTGCAGCTATTGAAGGTAAAACTATTAATATTCACTTTATTGAGAATCAAGCCAGGAATAATGTACCCGCATTAAGCGCAACCTTTACAGAAAAACTTCGACAAAGAATTTTATCACAGACCTCTTTGTCCCAAGTAAATTCAGAAAAAACTGACTATGATTTAAGTGGAAAAATTACAAATTATGATGTAACAGTAGCTTCCATTTCAGGAAATGAAACCAGTGCAGCAAACAGATTGACTATATCAGTATTTATTGAATTTAAAAATGCATTAAATGAAAAATCAAATTTTCAGCAATCATTTTCGCGTTTTGCAGATTTTAGTTCAAGTAAAAATTTACAGTCAATCGAAACTCAATTAATTAGTGAAATTTCAGATCAATTAGTAGATGATATTTTTAATAAATCATTTGTGAATTGGTAATTCGTCCATTCGACTTTTCGTAAATTTTATTTGTGAGCAGAATGCCGTGGCAACGATTGTAGCGAATACCCCGCAGCACACGCCTCGTGTGTGAGGAGTAGAAGCGAAAAGCGTGTCTGCCACCCCAAAAATTTTTATTCTAAGTTTTATTTTCTTTTTGATAAAGCATCGCAACATGTGGAATGTTATCTTCTAAGTATTGTTCAGAAATGGTTTTGAAGCCAAGTTCAGTATAAAAATTTTCAAGATAAGCTTGAGCACTAATTTTGATAGAATGCATGTAATTATTTAAACAAAAATTTATGGCGTAATTCATTAACTCTTTACCAATATTCATGTTTCGATGAGAATTTTTTGTAAGTACCCTTCCAATTGAACAATAATTTATGTATGAAATATCAGGAGGAATAAGTCTACAATAAGCTACTAATTTGTCGTGCTCATAGCCTAAAACATGCATCGATGAAAAGTCTTTATCATCACATTCTTGATAGGGGCAATTTTGTTCAACAACAAATACTTCAATACGAAGTTGTAAAATATGATATAATTCGGTGTTACTTAATTCTGCAAAAGACTTGAATTGAAATGAAATCATCTGTTATAATTCTATGAATTGTGGCTGTAACGAAGGAATATCTATGATATGTTGCATTTGAATCACAGCCATCATACCCGTTGTGCCTATATCTAATGAATACTCATTGACATATAAATCTATATGCTGTCGAATGACTTCTTCTTTCATTTCTTGGGCATGGTATTTAATAAAACCTCCCAAGCTTGGATATGATTTTCGGGCATGTAAAATGCTTTGTTTAATTAATTGATTAATCTGTTTTTTTGCCTCATTATCTAAGGATCTTTTGATAGCAATACCACCAAGAGGTAAGGGTAATTTTGTTTTTTCTTCCCAATGTTTTCCAAGATCTTTTATAAGCACCAGCCCTTTGTCAGCGTATGTAAATCTGTTCTCATGTATAATGACTCCTGCATCAACTTCATTATCTAGGATGGCTTTTTCAATATTTGAAAATGCGTAGTTTATTTTATTTATCGCAATTGGGTAAGCAAAATCAAGTAAAAAATTGGCGGTTGTATTTTTGCCAGGAATAGCTACTTTTTTTGTTCTTATATATCTATCCTCAAAATGATCTTTTGCAATCAATAATGGCCCAACACCTTTGCCTAAAGCACCACCACTTTTTAGCATGACATATTCGTCAATTACATTGAAATATTGAGCATAACTAAGTTTAATTACATCTAAAACTCCCGCATTGGACATTGAGTTCAGTGTTTGTACATCTTCGAAATAAAACTCAAATTCAAAAGGTGCAATATCTATCTGCTTGGTGTAGATAGCTTCAAAAATGAAGGTGTCGTTCGGACAAGGTGATATGCCAATTTTTATTTTCAATCAATCAAAGATAATTCTTTGATTATATTATACAAGGATAGATGGCAATTCTTTATGGCTAAAGAAATATTCCATGTTGATTTATCTCTAATGGCAACCATATTTGAAATTCCCCTGATTTGTAGAAAGGGAATATTTTTTTTCAAGCAAACAAAATGTAAAGATGCGCCTTCCATCGTTTCTATGTCAGCATGAAATAATGTGGTTCTCATTTGTATAGTTTCTTGTCGACCCGCACAAGTATTTACTGTAAGTCCCTTCACATGCTTTAAACCAATATTTTTAAAATAGGGATTCTTAAGAGTATTTGGGACCATACTTTGGTCATGATTTGATGTTGGAAAGAGGTCAGTTAATTTTAAAAATCCTGTTGCTGTCTCGGCACCAGTGTCGCCTAATTCTTCTTCAGAAACAGCTACAACTTGACCAATTTCTATATTGGCACTATAAGAACCAGCAATACCAATTTGAATAATTAAGTCAGGCTTTAAGTTTGCAATTTCAGTTAAATGATAAGTGGATGGCAAAAGTCCAATTCCATGAATATGATAGCTAAATTGATGAGGGAGATGTTTCAAAACTTCTTGGTCTATCATTTCATGTTTGGTGGCAGAAACTATGGCAATATGCATGAGGCAAAGTTCTGTTATTACGCTTGTTTTAAATAGATTTTATTATGAATTATTTTTATCTGATACACTATAGCGAATGAATTGAACATAATTTGAAAAAAAGCATTTCCTTTGACTCTTTAAATATAAAGTTACTTATAATTTAAGCTACTTATCTATTTAGAATTACCTTCGCAAAAAAGTATAGGTTATGGTATATATTACTCGAATAGAACACTTCAATGCAGCTCATAAATTATGGAATGAAAACTGGAGTGAAGAGAAAAATAAGGCTGTATTTGGAAAATGTGCCAATACGAATTTTCACGGCCATAACTATGAATTACATGTTACAGTCAAAGGTCAACCTCATTCAGATACTGGTTTTGTAATGAATGCAAAAGAACTAGGTGAAATTATGAAAACTAAAGTTGTTGACGTAGTTGATCATTGTAATTTAAATATGGATGTGGCTTTTATGCAAGGAAAGTTTACATCAGCAGAAAATTTTGCTGTCGCCATTTGGCATGAATTGAAACCTGAAATTGAAAAATTAGATGTTCAAATTCATTGTGTGAAATTGGTGGAGACGATGCGTATTTATGTAGAATATTTTGGAGAATAATAAAAAAAAGTAAACATGTCCTATTCAAAGATTGAAAATTATGATGAACAAATCATGTCTTCATTATCTGCCGCTTATTCTGAAATTCTGAAAGACTTGGGTGAAGATATTCAACGAGAAGGGCTTGAAAAAACACCTTTACGAGTTGCTAAAGCCAATATGTTTTTAACTCAAGGCTATAAAATGAATGCCGTTGAAATTATTAATTCAGCTAAGTTTAAAGAAAGTTATAGTGAAATGGTGATCGTGAAGGATATCGAACTTTATTCAATGTGTGAACATCATATGTTGCCTTTTTTTGGCAAGGCACATATTGCCTATATTCCAAATGGTTACATTACAGGACTTAGTAAATTAGCTAGAGTGGTTGATTGTTTTGCTAGGCGGCTTCAAGTTCAAGAACGAATGACTCATCAAATTCTTGAAGCTGTGGAAGAAGCACTACAACCTTTAGGTGTGGCAGTAGTAATTGAAGCGAAACATTTATGCATGATGATGAGAGGTGTTCAAAAACAGAATTCATCTACCACTACTTCTGCTTTTTCAGGTGAATTTGAAAATGATAGAACGAGATCTGAATTTTTAAGATTAATCGCAGCTGATTTGCATTAGTGTATCCTTTCTATTAGAGTGGTTAATTGTATACCATAATCAAATTGCAAATCTTCATGTAATGTTGAAATAGATTTCTCTATTTTTTTAATTAATCTTTCTGTAATCTTTTTTAATGTTTCATTTGAATTCCAACTTGGAAAGGTGATATAGGCTTGTTCGCAAAAATAAAGCCATGTTTCGATCTGGGTAATTGGATTACCCGAATACTTTCCATATTTTTCAACCTTTCTCAAGATCTTTCTGATAGATTTTTTAAAATGGTAAAGACTATGATATTTAATGATTAAAAATTCTGCATCTATTTCTTGCTTAATTTGATGAATGAATGCCTTTTCATCTTGCTTCTCAAATAAATAGTAGTCTGCTAATTCCTTGTTTTCTTTTTTGTATTTAATCAAGCGAATATTTAATTCAACTAATTCTTTTTGTGATAATGTAGATAATTCTCTACGAATTTCTGTAAGTGAAGATTTTAGCATAACAGACAAATTTAACTCATTCAACTATTTCATAAAATAGAAATTAATGTTTACCTTATATTTACCCATAAAATATAGATTATGCGAAATTGTTTGTGTTTATTTTTGTTAATATTCAATGCATTTATTTCCTTCTCTCAAGTGCCTGGCGACACGATAGTAGTGAATACATTCAACTACGCCTCCACCACACGAGATTCTATCTTTCAATTTCCTAATAATCCCGCCATTAACTATGAAAAAGTGTTGATGCTGTATAATATGAGATGTAAGAATGGCTTGATCTCAAATCAGAGTAATCCGAATCAAGGATGTGGAGAATGGGATTATTCTTGCAATACTTACCTCACAGATTCTACAAGAACAGACTCCATGCTAGGTTATAAACCTTCTCATACGATTTCTAATTTTAATGGATCCATTTTTCCTTATACTACTCAACCTTATTTTAATCTTTATCAATATGTACTCAACACAACCAATTTGTCTGGAATAATTTCAGAAACTCAATCTGTTGCTGGTTTAGGTTCAATTTCACTCAATCATATTTTAGACGCGGCCAAAAAATCAGGAAAATCTCAGTATCTTTTTAGTGCTGCCGAATTAAGTACCGCAGGAGTTATAGCCGGACATATCGATGGATTCATTCTTCAAGCTTTAAATAATTCTTCCATACATTTTTTAAAAATTAAATTAAAACATACAACTCAAACAGCTTTAAATTCATCCACTCCAGAACTTAATGGATTCAATGAAGTATTTTATAATCATGTTTCTTTCGTAAATGGGCCCAATCGAATTCAGTTTAATACGCCGTTTATTTGGGATGGAGTTTCTAATGTGCTTATTGAATTTTCATTTACGAATTCAACGCCTTCAAGCCCATTAGCTTTTGAAGGTGATAGTTATGGCAGTATAAGTGGTTTATACACCCATACTGGAAATTATATTAATACGGCAGGTGGTGTTGGTGGTGTAATTTCCACAGCCCCTTTTTCTAGTATTACTGACCAAGTTACTGTAAGCTTTTGGGCAAGAGGAAATGCAGGATTAAACACGAATAACACCTCTATTTTAGAAGGAACGAATACAGCTTTTCAAAGATCTATCAATATTCATTTACCTTGGTCTAACAGCAACATTTATTGGGATTGTGGAAATAATGGAGGGACCTACGACAGAATCAACAAACTAGCCACTGTAGCTGAACTCGAGCAAACTTGGAATCATTGGGCATTTACAAAAAATACCCTTACAGGCATCATGAATATTTATTTGAATGGCGTTTTATGGCATTCAGGTACTGGAAAAACACTTCCAATTACTATCGATTCTTTGCATGTGGGGATGAATATTAATTCCTCAAATTTTTATAAAGGAGATATAGATGAACTATTGATTTGGAACCAAGAAATTGATCAAGCAACCTTACAAAACTGGATGAATAAAACAGTCGATAACACACATCCCAATTATGCAAACTTAGTAGCCTATTATCATTTTGATGAAGGCAATGGTTTACAAAGTTTGGATGCTTCATCAAATGCTCAATCAACAAATTTCTCATTCACACCTGATTGGAGATTTGCACGAGGAGAAGATCTGCATGCATTCTTTACTGAAACAACTGAAAGACCTAAACTCACCTTTTTACAAGG
>CAZSUF010000085.1:2342-6420 GCA_964609875.1 uncultured Bifidobacterium sp. | reverse complement strand
AATACAAACATCTTAAGCTACGACTCTGTGCTAGCATCCACAAATTTGATCAATGAATTTGCTGTGGTATCTAACGGAGGCACTCAGTTCAGTGATCAATATAATCAAATCAATTCTTATGCGTATTGGTATGCGAATTACAAATATATTTTTGATGGCATCTCCAGTGCAAAACTTGATTCTACGGCAGTCACACCCTCTGGGACCATTAATATTAGCAACTTAACTTTCATGAACAGATATCCATCAAAGTATGAACTCATGTCTTTTGTAACTCCTTATGGTAAACTTTTAGATATGGGCATGACTGGAAAAACATGGACATTTGATATGACTGATTTCTTACCGGTGCTCAAAGGAAACAGAAGAATCTCTATAGAAAGAGGCGGTCAATGGCAAGAGGATCTTGACATCAAATTTTTATTTATCGTGGGTACCCCGCCTCGTAATGTTAGAAATATTTCAGAAATATGGCGACAACCTAGTAATGCCGTTTATAACCAAATTATCAATAATGTTTATTTTGAACCAAGAAATGTGTTGATGGATCCTTCAGGGGTGAGTTTGAAAATTCGTTCTTCCATTACGGGACATGGACAAGAAGGCGAATTTATACCACGACAACATTTTATGGATATCAACGGAGGCTCAGACGAATTTGTTTGGGATGTTTGGAAAAAATGTGCCACAAATCCTGTATTTCCTCAAGGAGGTACTTGGGTGTATGATAGAGCTGGTTGGTGCCCGGGCATGGCGACTGAATTGAAGGAGTTGGATATTACGCCTTATGTTACTCCAGGACAAACATCTAATCTTGACTATGGAATGTATACGGCCTCAGGAGATTCAAGATATATTGTAACGAATCAATTAGTGACTTATGGCGAAATGAATTTTACTTTAGATGCAGCTATCTCAGATATTATGGCACCCACCAATAAAATAGAATATGCACGCGATCATTCCATTTGCAATAAGCCTAAAGTTGTAATTCAAAATACAGGAAGCAATAACCTCACTAGTTTAACTATCGAATATTGGTTAAACTCAAATCCAACTAAAAGCACTTATACATGGAACGGTAATTTAGCCAAATTAGAGAAAGCAATCATTGAATTACCTAATCAATCTATTTGGTCAGGGATCAATGCAACGGATAACGAATTTCATGTAGAAATCAAAAATCCAAATGGAGCCAATGATCAGTATCTTTTTAATAATACCATGAAGGCAGCCTTTAATTTGCCTGATATTGTGCCTAATAAATTCATCATATATCACATTTCAAATTCTGCTGCCGCTGAAACGAAGTACGAGTTATTCGATGATGCAGGGAACACAATTTTTTCAAAACAAAATTTAAACAATAGTACGGTGTATCGCGATACCCTAACTCTAGGAGGCGGATGCTATCAATTTGTGGTCACAGATTATGATGAAGATGGCATTAGCTGGTGGGCAAACAATGATGGGGCTGGTTCCTTGAAATTTTTAAAAGCAAATGGCTTAGGCTTGAAAACTTTTAATCCAGACTTCGGCGCTTCCATTGTTTATAATTTTACAGTTGATTACCCATTGAGCTACGAGGATTATCAATTAGCTACACAAATTAATGTTTACCCAAATCCAGCACATAATTATTTTACGGTTGAAGCAAAAGGCATAGAAAGTGCTAAGGTCAAAATTACCAATACCTTAGGTCAAATGGTCTTCGATACCCAACATTTACCTGCAGGAATTTATTTAATCCAAGTTTCTGATACGGATCGAACCTATGTTCAAAAAATTTCTATTGAGTAATTTGTTTTTTTGGGCGGCACACGCGCTTTTGCTCCAAGTCCTCTCCCGAATCGGCTTTGATAATTCTACCTATGAACGGATTGCGTGAAGCCTCTCGGGATGCGGGCTTTCCGCGACAATCGCTGCCGCAACAGCCCACGACATGCATCATCTAAAATATATCAAATACCAATGATCAAGGTTCCTTGAAATTGACTTGCAAACTATTCGAATCAAAGATTGAATTCGACAGTCAAAATTTTCTCAACTCAGATTTTTAGTAAAAATCAAAATATAGTTTTATCTTTCTCCGAATTTTTAAAACAAGATTATGAGTTTATTTATTAAAAAACCTATAAGTCAATTATTAGAAGAGGCTGGGGATTCTGAAAAAGGATTAAAGAGAACCCTTGGCCCTGGCTCATTAATTGCCTTAGGTATTGGTGCCATTATCGGTGCTGGTTTATTTGTGAGAACTGCAGCTGCTTCAGCCGAGCATGCAGGACCTTCAGTAACCATTGGATTTATTATTGCAGCCATAGGATGTGCCTTAGCTGGATTATGTTATGCTGAATTTTCTTCTTCCATTCCTATTTCAGGAAGTGCTTATACTTATAGTTATGCTACTATGGGCGAATTTGTAGCTTGGATTATTGGTTGGGATTTGATTTTAGAATATGCAGTAGGTGGTGCAACTGTGGGTATTGCTTGGAGCGAGTATTTAAATAATTTGTTGGTCAATGTCTTGCATACAAGTCCTATCCCTTATCAATTATGTCATTCTCCTTTTCAACTATCCTTAGATGGTGTTCGGGGTATTATTAATCTACCCGCTTTGTTTATAATTTTTGTTTTAAGTTTATTACTAATTAAAGGAACTCATGAAAGCGCCTTAATCAATAGCTTAATTGTAATTACCAAAGTAGCCATTGTTATTCTGATCATTGTTTTAGGGTGGGGCTTCATTAATCCAGCACATCACACACCATATATTCCAGAAGCTACCACCTATGTAGATCCTCATGGAATTTCTAAAAAATTTGGAGGTATTTGGGGAATTCTCGGTGCAGCGGGTGTGGTATTCTTTGCCTTTATTGGATTTGATGCTGTGAGTACCGCAGCTCAAGAGGCCAAAAATCCTAAACGCGATATGCCTATCGGAATATTAGGTTCTTTAGCCATTTGTACTGTATTGTATATTTTATTTGCTCACGTACTTACAGGTGTTGCCTCTACCGAAGATTTCAGAACTGGGGGTAAAGAAGCTTCAGTGGCTTTTGCCATAACAAAATATATGACTGGCTATGGTTGGTTAGCCAATCTTGTTACCGTAGCTATTTTAGCAGGTTTCTCTTCTGTAATTTTAGTTTTATTGTTAGGTCAATCTCGTGTTTTTTATACAATGAGTAAAGATGGTTTATTGCCTAAAAGTTTGGCGACTTTACACCCGAAATTTAAAACACCTTATAAGGCTAATTGGATGATTTTTATCATTGTTGGTTTTTTTGCTGCATTTATACCAGGCGATATTGTAGGCGATATGTCTAGTATAGGAACATTATTTGCCTTTATGTTAGTTTGTGCAGGTGTAATCATTTTACGCAAAACTGATCCGGATATGCCAAGACAATTTAAAACACCTTGGGTGCCATTTGTGCCGATCATGGGCATCATTTTTTGTGGGGCTATGGTTGCTGGTCTTGGTTGGACCAATTGGGTTCGACTAATTGCTTGGTTGCTAATTGGTGTAGTAATTTATTTTGCCTATAGTAAGAAAAATAGTGTTTTGCAAAATAATCAAAAGAAAGATTAATCATTTATCAATAAATAATCAAAGAGGCTCGTTTATGCAGGCCTCTTTTTTTATGGCATAAAAATGACATAGATTGTAGAATTGTAAACTTCATCTGCATATAAATTTGTGTTCTAAAATAAAAATTATGAAAAAATTATTCTTTCTTTCTTTGCTTTGTTTTTCTTTTCTCAAGAATCAGGCCCAAGCATATATCCAAGGTGATATCACTGCTTTCCCAAATATTTCTGCCTTTCATGATTCTACTCAATGTGCTTCTATAGCCATGGAATCTTATATGTTTACTATCAGTAATTCTTTTTTAGGAGATTCAATAATTATCAAAGACCAATTTTCTGGACAAGTGTTGGCTTATGATGTAAATACAACTGGGATGAGTCCATGGAACACATCCTTAAATCCAATGTCTATGATCCCTTTTATTCCAGATAATCAACTTAGTGGAGGGATGGCTTTTTTTGGAGGATCTACCATTAAATTTATTAG
>CAZSUF010000085.1:1646-2332 GCA_964609875.1 uncultured Bifidobacterium sp. | reverse complement strand
AATGTCAGCAGCAATTATGCATTACCTGTACCCGATGCTTGTACCTATGGAAATGTTACAGGGAAAGTGTATATAGACAATAACAGCGATTGTAATTTTAATGCAGGCGATGTAGGTCTTCAATCTTTAAATGTGTTGGCTAATGTTAATTTGACAAATGGTAGTAATTCTCAATATGGGTATACTGCTGGCTCAAATGGACAATACAGTATTCAAATTCAAGAATCTTGGTTGAACAATTACGTGGTGAGTATTCCATCTTCTTATCAGTTTATTTTCCCTTCAACTGCTTGCTCTCCTGCCTCTTATACCTATACTACATTGCCTCAATCTAATGCTGATTTTTCATTGCAATGTACAAGCCAAATCGATGTACAATCTGCAATGATGAGTCCGATAAATGTAAGACCTTTAATTCCGTTTATGCTACATCCCTATGCAAGTAATACAGGATGCGATACCGCAGCAGGTGTGCTCACTTTAGTAAAAGATCCTAATACGGCATATAATGCTTCATTAAGTTCAAACCCAGCTAATTATGTAAATGGAGATACCTTAAAATGGAATTATGCGCAACTAACCAACTTGTCTAGTGGTTCTTATTGGAATAGCTTCTTCGCGGGTGTGCATCTTACGCCAAACAATTCAGTAAAAGCCACTCCAGGATCGGGTGCCCGCATCATGCT
>CAZSUF010000085.1:0-1636 GCA_964609875.1 uncultured Bifidobacterium sp. | reverse complement strand
ATTCAGTAAATATAGGAGATACTTTATGCTTTACGGTGTCTTCTACAGTGTTAAGTAATGATATAAATGCTGCAAATAATCAATATCAAATCTGTTTGCCAGTAGTAAATTCTTACGATCCTAATATTAAAGAAGTCTTGCCTAAAGGAATAGGCGCTACAGGTCAAATTCCACCATCGACAAATCATTTAGATTATACAGTACATTTCCAAAATACAGGCACTGCACCTGCGTATAATGTGTCTATTGTAGATACTTTAGATAGCGATGTTGATCCGAAGTCGTTGAAAATATTGGGTGCTTCACATTCCATGTTTCCTACATGGTTATCAAGCAATGTCGTGCGTTTTGATTTTTATAGCATTATGCTTCCTGATAGCAATACCAATGAACCAGCAAGTCATGGCCAAGTAAGCTTTTCTATCAAATTGAAAACAGGTTTGGCACTAGGTACACAGATCAAAAATACTGCTCACATTTATTTTGATGCTAATCCTGCCATTGTTACAAATACGACTTTGAATACTTTGGCTATTCCAAATAGTGTAGAGTTTATTGAAAATACGGCAAACTTAAAAATTTATCCTAATCCGGCTGAAGACGAGTTAGTCATTGATTTATCAGAATTTGTACAAACTAGTTCCGCTACACTTTCTATCTATGCGATGAATAGCCAATTGGTAAAATCTGTGAATCTTAAAGAAGTAAACAATAGAATTAATATCACTGACTTAAAACCTGGTTTATACATGCTTAAAGTAAAAACAGGGGATGAAGTAGCCGTGAAGAAATTCGTGAAGAAATAGATTGCCCTCAATTGTATTAGCCTGAATCGAAGTAAATAGCTTTGATTCAGGCTTTTTTTATAAAAAGATGAATAAAATGATAACAGATGAACAGAGCGTCGCAAATCCGCTACATCAATGTTCTACCGCTTGCAACCAGAAGGCCTTTAAATTTTGTACGCTTGATATTAACCAAACGAATACTTCCGTATCTTCGTCTATCAATCTTTCAGATTAATTTATTTATCATGTACAAAATATTTAAGGTTTTATTAGGCGTGGTGTTTATTCTTGGCAGTGTAAAACATAATATGTTTGGGCAAGGAATTTCCTTAGGGCCCGATGTGAATATACCTGCTTGTGGTACTTGCACAACTTTGCATGCCACTTTAACCACAGGAATAGGTGAAACTGGGTATAATATGGTTCAAACTGCCGGCGGTAGCACTGGTGGCGTGTATTCACCATATTCACTTTCAGTAGCTACTGGCGCATCAAATTCGGGAATTGTCACAGATGATGTTTGGTCTGGATTGATCAATATCCCTTTCACATTTTATTTTTTCGGGGTGCCTCAAAACTCTTGTATCATTGGTTCTAATGGTTCTGTTTCATTTAATGGTTGTATGTCAAATACTTACAACGCTTGGGGGTTAACCGGTGTAGCTCCATTACCCAATACAACCTTTCAAGATGCACAAAATTCTATTATGAGTGCCTATTATGATATTTATCCAACAGTGGGTGGGGCTATACTTTATCAAACATTTGGAACAGCCCCAAATCGAATTTTTGTGGTGAGCTGGAATGACGTGCCTCTTTTTTCTTGTACAAGTTCCTTAGCTAAACAA
>CAZSUF010000084.1:13597-13891 GCA_964609875.1 uncultured Bifidobacterium sp. | reverse complement strand
TATTTCCAGAAACTTGGTTGTATTGCGGCAAGGATAGTAACGAAAAGCCCGGACCCCGAGAGGCTGCACTACATAAAATTTTACCTGAAATGTTATAGCCGATTCGCGGGGAGGACTTGCAGTGGATAGCCTGTGTGCCGCCCAAAAAATTATAAAGACTATGATGTTGAAACATTACTTTTGAGAAAAATAAACCTTGTGTATATTTGCGCTGTATTAGGTGCCCGAAAGGGTGAAAAGGGAATACTGTGAAAATCAGTGACACTACCCGGTGCTGTAAGCTCTTCAAGTCTT
>CAZSUF010000084.1:12040-13564 GCA_964609875.1 uncultured Bifidobacterium sp. | reverse complement strand
ATTACCACTGCAATTTCCAACTTATTGCGGGAAGGAATCAAGATGATAGAGTAAGTCAGAAGACCTGCCTTGTACAACATTTTACTCGTTGGTTTCGGGAATAAAACCTGCGGTAGGCCTGAATAGGATTTTCAGGCTTATAGTTACTTCCCATTTTTTTATATAAAAAAATGAAAAAAATTTTATCTTTTGCTATGACTTTGTTTCTAGCAACTCAAGCCATGGCTCAAAATGTAGCCAGCTTTGAAAACCTAACTTTACCTAGCTCGAATTATTGGAAAGGTGTTGCTGCAGTGCCCACTGTGTCTACTTTTACCAGCAGTGGCTTTAACTTTACCAATGCCTATGATACGGCTTATGGAGGCAGTTGGAGCGGATTTGGTTATTCTGCATTAAGCGATAGTATCAGTATAAGTTATACAACCAATGAGCTAGCCGCATTTCCAGCTAAGGGAGCTTCAAATTCAATGATCTATGGCGTGGCTTATGAAAGTTATAATCCATCATTCAATTCCATTACTTTCACCCCTGCTTCAACCTTGAGCACTGTGCAATTATGTAATACTACCATCGCTTATCGATCTATGCAAAATGGAGATGGATTTGCCAAAAAATTTGGAGGCTTGACAGGTAACGATCCTGATTATTTTAAAATAAAATTTACAGGTTGGAAAAGTGGCGTGTATACCAATGAAGTTGATTTTTACTTAGCAGATTTTAGAGATTCAAACAATGCGAATGACTACATTATAAAAGATTGGACGAATGCTGATTTGTCGAGTTTAGGCATCATTGATAGTGTAACATTTAAAATGTATTCTACTGATACCAATTCATTCGGAATAAAAACACCGACCTATTTTTGTTTAGACAATTTAACTTCAGGACCTTCCTCCACAATAAACTTGCTTAAAAATATCGATATCAATCTTTATCCTAATCCTTTTAATGAATTTATTCAATGCCAAAACAATACCGATGATGAAATTACTTTAGTTGTAATCGATTTACAAGGAAGAATTTGTAGAGAAGAAAAAGTCATGGCCAATCAATCTGCAAAATTCAACACAGATAATTTGCTGAAAGGATTTTATATAATCAAAATCAGTGATGGCAGCCATACCTTTACCCAAAAAATTATCAAATCCCTTGACTAAATTCTCTTTAATCATATGTTTGATTTTATGGCAGCATGCTGCATGGGCGCAATTTGCCCCACAAGCTGGACTGCAAGGAAGTACCGCTATTCATAAAGATAGTTCAATCATTCAATCATGGGGACAACAATGCAGCATCACTAGAGCTTGGTTAGATGTGGCAGATACTACTTTAGGAAAGGCTTCTTTCGGTGATAGCAGTAAAGCCGTAGGTTTGGCCGATGGTGATATTGTCAGTCTGGGTGATGGAGGCTCGGCAACCTATTTTTTTAATGAAGCTATTCAAGATCATGTAGGCTATGACTTTGCCATTTTCGAAAATGGCTTTATGAATCCTTCAGACTCCAATCAAGCGTATTTAGAATTA
>CAZSUF010000084.1:8078-12030 GCA_964609875.1 uncultured Bifidobacterium sp. | reverse complement strand
GAAAGTATCTGTGAGTTCCGATGGTATCCACTACGTCTCTTTTAAATCTATTTGCCATCTGGATACCAGCATACAAATTGGCGGCTTTGGCGATTATTCAGATTGCCGGTCTATTCATAATTTGGCAGGCAAATACATTGGCAACTTTGGAACGCCTTTTGATTTATCCGAATTAATGAATGAACCTTTTATCAATATAAGTTCAATTCGTTACATTAAAATTACCGATGCGATAGGCACAATCAATCAAACATGGGCTTGCCGAGATTCAAATAATGCGCCCATCAACGACCCCTATCCTACGCCCTTTCCTACAAGCGGATTTGACCTAGATGCCCTAGCGTTGTTGAAGCCCCCAGCTCCTATGTCTATAACAAATCAAGGTCTTCATTCATTTCAAGTATTTCCAGTCCCCTTTACTGATCAACTACAAATTCAAGCTACTTCTATCGAATCGATTAAAATTGTAAACTCACTTGGTCAGCTCATGTATTTTCAACATCAAGCTGAAAAAATTAATACATCAAATTGGCCTCAAGGAATTTATTACATCCAACTATATTTTACTGATGGAAATTTCATGACACAAAAGATTTCGAAATGATGAAATCAGTCACGCTTTATAGTCTACTGATTATCTGCTTTTATTTGAGCTCTTGCGTGAAAGATATTCCTAATCCTGACACCAAAAATCAAATCAACACACTACACCATGGTGTATTAGTTTTAAACGAAGGGGCTTATGGGAACAACAATAGTGAGTTAAGTTATATCGATCTAGAAACCCAACAAATCAGTCAACAGCTATTTTATTCATCTAATGGAAAATCACTCGGCGATGTAGCGCAAAGTATGAATTATCATCAAGGCAAATTTTATATTGCCCTCAATAATTCAAATAAAATTATGATCATTGATGCGCTTAGCTTCAAAGAAATTTCTCAGATCAAAAACATTCCAACACCTAGGTATATGTGCTTTGTTCAGGATAGTTTGTTGTACATCAGTTCTATGTACAAATCTTTAATCACTGTAGTTAATATAAACAACAATCAAGTCGTTTCTCACATTCAACTTGACTTTCCTAATACTGAACACATATTATTTACAGACAATTATTTGTGGGTTTGTAATTGGGATATTCATTGCAATTACTTGTATAAAATCAATCCAAATACAAATCAAATAGAAGCTAAAGTAAACATTGCGGGATATGCCCCACATGGCATTGTACAAGATACTCAAGGTTTGCTTTGGATTCTTTCTGGAAATAAATACAAAAACACAGCTTCTTTTCTCACCTGCATAGATCCAACTCAATCAACTATTTTAAAGTCATTTTCATTTCCGACTTCTGCCGAACCTATCAAATTAGCCATCAACCCAACTCGAGATTCGCTTTTTTATATCGGCGTAAATTATGATGGCAACAGCACTTTTAATGGCTTATACACGATGTCCATTTACGACACAACACTTCCATCAAATGCGTTCATTCAAGCTCCTTCTAATTCTTATTTCTGGGCCTTCGGTATCGATGCTTCTACACATCATATTTATGTGTCAGACCCTAAGGGTTTTACCCAAAAAAGCACAGTCACAGAATTCAGCGGCCAAGGCGAAAAATTGAATGAAGTTCAAGCAGGCATTGGTGCTAATTATTTTTATTTTTACCCTTAGCACAACTCAATGAAATCTATTTTTTCAACGAATTATTTTTTTGGGCGTTCCCCTGCGGGTCGGGCCTTTCATTTCAAGTCCGCCCATGTCAAAGCCCATGGTGCGGGCTTTCCATTGCAGTCCCTAACGCGGGCTTTTCGTTCGAAAGTAAATTTTGTAGTTCTATTTGTTGTTGGTATAATAAGTTTACTTCAAGCATCTTGCCTTTATGGACAAGACACGAGTAAAACAATGAAAGATATTCTCATTTTCGAAAATCGTATACCTACAAAATTTACTCCCTCACAAAAAATTGATGCCCAAATTTTACAATATCATCAACACAAAAGTCTCCAACAATTACTAGAATTACATAGCCATGTTTTTGTAAAAAATTATGGCGTAGGTTCATTGAGTACCATCAGTATTCGCGGAAGCTCTGCGGCTCAAACTTATGTAAATTGGCATGGTATCAATATCAACAATGCCATGACGGGCATCACAGACTTCAGTATTTTACCTTCAGGATTATTCGACGGACTTCAAATTCAATATGGGAGTGAACTTGAAAATACTGCCTTGAGCGGCGGCATCCAACTAATAAACGACAAACCTGTTTTTTCTACACAAACCAAATTAAGTGTTGATGCAGGCTATGAGAGTTTGCAAAATGCAGATGTACTTGTTAAATATTCATTCTCTAATAAATTTATTTCAAACACCCTCAAGCTAAATGCATTCCGAGGGAAAAATCAATTCAACTATTATAATGCCCAACTTGATTCTACTATTTCATTAACTCATGCTAACAGAAAACATCAACATATCATGAATGATTTTAGTTTGAAGCTAAATAGAAAAAATACAATCTCGTTGTACACTTGGATTCAGCTAATTCAACGACAAATACCTCCTGCATCCTTTGAAACGAACAGCCAAAAAGAAGAAAAAATAAGCAGTTCAAAGAACTTAATCACTTGGACTAACATCATCAATTACAGAATGAATGTTGAATTTACAACTGGCTTCTTTACTGAAAAATATAAGTATCAAGATGATGCTATTTTCCTTCAATCAAACACACAAGTGAATCAAATCCCGTGTAAAATCTCTACCACGCTCAAGCCTGGAAAAGATCAACGTATTCAATGTGACATCAATGCCAATCACGCTTACTTGCAAAACAACGATGATCAGGCAATATCTCGAGCTTCAATTTCATTGTCTTACCAAAAATTAAACCTGGTCAAAAATTTGAATTGCAAAGCTAATTTGCAAAAAGAAGTCAGTACTCTATTTAAGTTACCTTCAACAGCTGGTTTGGTTCTGCAATATAATTTCAGAAAACAAATTCAGTTTTATGGCAGCTTATATAATGCATATAGAATACCCACTTTAAATGAGCTTTATTATTTTCCTGGTGGCAACCTTTCCTTAAAACCAGAAAAAAGTAGAAATATAGAAGGTGGCATGACCAATCAAATACATAATTATAGAGGCAGTATACAGAGCAACTTAAGTGGGTATATTAGAAAGGTAAAAGACTGGATTACGTGGTATGGCAATTCGATTTTAACTCCACATAATATTCAAGAAGTCAGGAATTATGGATTAGAATATAGTCTTGATATGCACTTTCAACCTTTTAAAGTAAAAGATACAAATACGTATATTTCTGAAATTTATATTGTGAATGGAATAACTCCTCAGACAAACAATTCGCCGACCTTCAATGTAGGTGTTTTATATTCATACAATATTTCTACCACGGTAAGTTCTGCGATACCCAACGACTATTCTATAGGCAAACAAATTCCTTATGTTACCAGATACCAATTCAAACTGAATCTTGGATTTAATTACAAAAGTTTCGACATACAATTGATACATACTTATACTGGGTATAGATTTGTCACCACAGATGAGAGTCAATTTCTGAAGCCTTATCAAACAACAACTCTCTTGAGTTCAATAGATATTCGAACAAAAAAACAGCTATTCAAATGTACTGGCCAACTCAATAATTTGCTGAATAGTCGTTACGAAAGTATTGTTGGCAGAACCATGCCTGGTAGATATTTCACTGTAGGTATTACATGGCAATATCAACAGTAGCTTACAAAAATTCTCTGAAATCTTTTCTTCGATTGAGTTTTAAATCTTGCAACACACTAGACTTTACATTCAACGAGAAATTATAACTTCTTCTATAACCAAAAGGAATTAGATTCAAACGCATTTCCCAACAATGTAAATCTCTATAAATATCAAATGAAGTAAAACTAATTTGTTT
>CAZSUF010000084.1:5148-8057 GCA_964609875.1 uncultured Bifidobacterium sp. | reverse complement strand
AAGCGTATCTTTTTGAGACTTCACTAAAAACGATTTGCGAAGAGTGACATTATAATTCACTTGCAATAGCCAAGGGATATTAAAGTCCGCATAATTCATATAATTGCCCAAGGACTGCTTTTGTTCAGAACTTGCTTCGGTGGCAGTGGTGCTTTGCTTCTTAAAAGGCAAACTTGCCCCAATCGCTAATCCAGCTTGTTCGAATCGTAGTAATCGGCCATTGGCTACATGCTGCATCACTGGACTTCTTGCCCCAGAAATTTTGTTAATTGAATAGGGACTATAGGACATAGAACCAGAAATATTTACAGTTTCAAACAAAGTAGTTCTATAGTTGATAGCTACATTACTCCATCTAAATGAATCTACCGCCATATTATAAAAGCTCGAAATATTTAAACCATCAATCAGGTTAATTTTGCGTACATTATTGGTTGTATCTTTTCTATTTCTGGCTTTAAGTTGAAGGGTATTTCCCAAGCTAAATCCAATTCCTCCTACTTTGCCATCAGGTGGACCACCAAACAGAGCTCCATCAAAATAGGACAGTCTACTTCTGTTATAGTTTTTATCTGTGAAAGTATTATAATAATAATTAAATATTCCTTTACCAAAATCAGGTCTGTAATTCAAACTAATATTTGGGGTAAGCACATGCCTCACGCCCCTTATAATTCCTTTCTTAAATAATTTAATCCCATAAATTCTTGTTGAGGCTGAAGCAGTGAGCCCGAAATCTCTGGCTGTAAAAAATCCATTCTTTGCATTGGTATCAAGTTTACCTTCATTGAAGTTATAATATTTAAAGGCTTTTTGAGTATACCAATACTCATTATAGCTTGCAGCAAATGTGGCGTTTACAAATTTTAACACATTGTAAGTTGCACTGATGGGAATAGAGTGCTTAATACCGTTTTGAAAATCTGTCCATTTTAATTTCGAAAAACTAAAACTAGAATCATAAAAGTCTATACGATTCAAAGCTGAAACTTGATAGCTGGCACCAATTTTTTCATACCATTTTGGTTTTATAATATCCTTTCTAAATTGAAAAGGGAAAATTTGGTTGATAGAAAAATTAAGTTCGGGTAAAGTAACTTGTACCAATCGTGTTCTAGTATTCTGCGTGTGTCTTAGGGCTGCGGAAAAATTATAAGGCTTCCCCTTCCAACTTTTCGAATATGAAATATTAGAAGATAGCGAGTTCTGCAAATAGGTGTTTACATCATATGAATTATTTCTTTGAAACCTACTACTCCCTAAATTCACATTCGCTGAAAAACTAGAACCCGGCATCACATTCGGATTAATGATATGACTCCATCGCAGAAAAAAAGTTTTATCACTTTGATTACCTGCTTCATAGGTTTCACCTACTTTGGTATACGCATACTCAAAACTAAAATTACCATTAAATCTATATCTGTAATTATAACTTGACACCAAACTTGTGCGCCATGAGCCTAATGCATAAATATCAGCAATTGCTAAAAGATCCACATGATCATTTAAGGCAAAATAATAGCCCCCTTCGCGCAAGCCAAAACCAAGTTGCTCACTCATATCATAGGTGGGTAATTTAAATCCACTTCTTTGTCCTTTCTTTAAAGGAAATAATCCAAAAGGCAAATACAAAGGCGTGGGAATATCTTCAATGACTAAATTAGCTGAACCACTAACCGCTACTTTATTAGGAATAATTCTTATTTTTTTGGCAGCGATCCCAAAATGAGGATGGGGATCGTTACAAGTTGTATAAATATTTCTATACCCATTGATGCTATTATCGTTATTCCTTTTTACTTGTTGACTTAAAATAAAACCCTCTCCATACTGCGAATAAGCATTTTCAACTAAAGCTCTTTTAGATTTAAAATTATAAAATAAGGAAGAAAATGTTGAAGTCTCCTCGCCTTGAGCAATTCTAGATTTTGTGGAATCTTCAAGGCTATGCAAGCTATCAATTTGCAAAGCAGTTAATCTACTGGAATCTTGCTCATACTGAATGTAATCTGAATTTACTTTAATGTCTTCATAGCTAATTTCTGCCTCTGCATGTAGATAGAGTTGTTTATTTTTTGCATCATAAACAATAGAATCTTTCGACTTATAATTTACCGGAGCCTCTAATTTATCCTTCGAAATTTTCAGGCCAGTACGCGTGCTATCTTGAGCAACTTTCAAACTATCTTTTACTTCGGTCGTAATTTCTGGCTCTTTATCAAGCGTTTGGGCACTTGTTAACAAATTCAAAAATAGCAGACAAATAACCAAAATAGGAAGAGATTTTATTCCATTCAAAGTGAAATTTGGATTATTTTTACGCGGCTGCGGCATGAGTCGCAACAAAAGTAAGGAAACAATTTTAGCCAATTATAACAAAACGGTTAAAAGAAATCTAACGAGAAAGACTATGAAATTGAAAACAACATTTTTATACTATACATTTTGCTCATTATTCTTCATGGCCTTCACACTTTCAAGCAATGAAACCTTGGCAAAAAAGAAGCTTGGCAAAGTAATCCTAGACGCCGGACATGGAGGTAAAGATGGTGGATGTCACGGACTCTATTCAAATGAGAAAGATATTACCTTAAGTGTTTGCAAAAAGGTAGGTAAGTTGATACAAGACTCCTTCAAAAATGAAGTAAAAGTTGCTTACACACGAACCACAGACGAACTTGCAGGTGGAGATTATCTAACTATAGGACAATCACTTCTTTATAGAACAGAATTAGCCAATAAAGAAAAAGGAGATTTATTTGTGTCCATTCATGTGAATTCTACGCCTAAAAGAAATTCAGCCGTTAAAGGAACTTTAGTGCTTGTTTGTGGACCAACTCGTATTGAAGAAAAAGAAGGCGCTTTTGGTGAAATTTCAAAAGATCTTGATGGCACTGAAGAAGGCA
>CAZSUF010000084.1:1028-5138 GCA_964609875.1 uncultured Bifidobacterium sp. | reverse complement strand
GCAACCGCCATCATCATTGCTCAATACTCTCAAGCTTTTCTTACAAAAAGTATTGTATTTGGAACTAAAATCAATGAAGAATTTGAAAACCAAGGTAGAAAAACTGAAGGTGTTCGTCAACAAAGTTTACAGGTGTTAGCAAGTAGTGCCATGCCAGGCGTTTTGATCGAAATAGGCTATTTAAATAACACGGAAGAAGAGAATTATTTAAATTCAGAAGAAGGCCAAAATGAAGTGGCTATGGCTGTATTTAAAGGTATAAAATTTTACAAACAGGAAACAGAAAAAGTATCTGTTGAAGTTAAATTAGAAAACTAAACAATCTTACGTTTTTTCAAACGTGTGATACCCTATCATCATGAATTTCAAAATCTCTAAAGAAATAAGAATTGCCCTATTAGGAATTATAGCCATTTTGCTATTTGGATTTGGCTATAATTATTTAAAAGGCAATGGACTATTTTCTTCTTCAAATACAATTTTGGCAGAATACGATAATGTATTAGGACTTACACCTGCCAGCTATGTGCAAATTCAAGGCTTAAATGTTGGCTCTGTGAAAAGTATTGAAATGTCTAAATCACATCCTGGCAAAATATTAGTTACTATGTCTATCAATGACGATTTAAAAATCCCTGCGGATTCTAAAGTAAAAATTATTTCTCTTGATTTATTAGGCACCAAAGCGGTAAATATCGAACAAGGCGTATCAACGAATATGATCAAAGAAAATCAGTTACTTCAAGGCGATGTGGAAGCAGGCACCATTGATGCCTTAGGCGCTTCTGCTACACCTGCCATTGATCAAGCTAAAATTACATTAGCCTCACTTGATCAAACAGTCAAAAGTATCAACAATATTTTAGATGTAAAATCTCAAAATAATTTAAAATATACTTTAAGTAATTTAAATAAAACAATGATAGACTTTAGTCAGTTTGCCAATGAACTCAATGGGCAACGCGCTAAAATATCACAACTCCTCGATCATCTAAATTCATTTTCAGGAAATCTGGACAAGAACAATGCCACCATCACTAAAGTGCTCAATAATGCAGAAACCACCACAGCTAATTTAAAACAAGTAGATTTTCAAGGCACTATCAATGAACTAAAAAAAGCGATGGATAATTTACAACTTACTTTAAATAAAGTAAATAATGGTAGTGGCAGTATGGCCTTATTATTAAACGATGATAAATTATACAAGAATTTAAAAAATACCTTATCCACTGCAAATAATTTATTATACGATATCAATACAAGACCCTCAAGATATATTAATGTAGCCATTTTTGGTAAGAAAAATAAAAACGATTGTCCCCCACAAGAAGCACCGAATTCAAAAGACTAAATAGCTCCTTAGCACAAATACCCTCTATTCTATTTTGTTCAAGCAAATAATATTCCTCTTTTTTCTTTTAATTAGTTGCACATCCTCGTATTCGCAAATTGGCAATTTAGATTCTAGCAGACTCAAATTAATTAAGATAGTGCATGCAGATAGTGCTATTATTATTAAGGACGAAGAAAAAAATTTCAACAAACTCATTGGCGCCGTAAGCATCGAACATGAAGGCGTAATCATGACTTGCGATAGTGCCTACTTTTTTTTAGAAAATAATTTTATCGAAGCCTTTAGCCATGTACAAGTCAGCAAGGCTAACGGATCAAGTGCTGTAGCCGATTACATGAAATACACTGGTAATAATAGTACGGCTTTCTTAAAAGGCAGTGTGCAGATTATAGATGGTGGAAATACTTTAATCACCGATGAGCTCACCTATAATATCCGCACTAAAATTGGAAAATATTATCATGGTGGTACAATTCAAACAGAAGAAACAACCATAAGCAGTGAAGAAGGAAATTATAATGGCTATTCTCAACAAACTTATTTCAAAAAGGATGTAGTGGTGAATAGTGAAAAATATAATATCCAATCTAAAGAGCTAACTTATAATATTAAATCAAAAGTGGTTCGTTTACTTGACGAATCTACTGTAGTTACAGAAAACAGTACCATTCAAACTAAAAAAGGACAGTATGATTCGAAAAGTGGCAATGCTGTATTTGAAAGTAGAACCACCATTGAAAATGAAGATCAAATTATTATTGGAAATAAAATTACGTACAACGATAAAAATGGCTATGCTAAAGCTGTAGGTGATGTAGTAGTTTTTGACACAAAAAATGAAAGTCAATTGAATGCGGACGTGGCTGAATATAACAAGTTAAGTGGTTACGGGAAAGCCACTGGACATGTAGTGATAGTGCAAGATGGAGGCAAAACAATTTTAAGAGCCAAAGAAACAACGTATAATAAAAAAACTGGGTATGCCAGAGCAGATGGACAAGTTTCTGTCATTGATACCTTAGAGAAAAGTAAATTACTCAGTGGCACCTTGGAATTCAATGAAAACTCAGGATTTATGATGGCCACCAAAAATCCGAAATTCGTAACCCTTGCAGATAAGGATAGTTTGTTTATGCGCGCTGACACTTTGATTTCATTGCGAGCTAGTCATCTGAATCAACTTGACAAAAAAGAAATAAAATCTAAAGACAAAAAAACTAGTACTTGGATTTATAGTTTACTTGAAGCAGATTCTACCTATAAGTCTGAAGATAAAGAAGAAAAGAAAATGTTGATCGCGAATCATCATGTGCGTATTTTCTCAGATTCAATGCAAGCAGTTTGTGATAGCTTACATTACTCACAAGTGGATTCAAATTTCAAATTATTTAAAGATCCTGTGATGTGGAGCAAGAATCAACAATCACGAGCTGATACTATCTTCATTCAAACATCCAATAGCCAACTTTCCGAAGTCAATCTTATTCAGTCTGCCATGTTGATTTCTGAAACTGGTCAAGTAAATATGTATGATCAAGTATCGGGAAATTATGTAAACGCTTTTTTTATTGAGAATGAAATCGATAAGGTAAAGGTTGATCAAAATGCAGAAAGTTTATACTATGCCAAGGATGACGATGGCGCCTATATTGGCATGAATCAAGCTGAAAGTGCTAAGATGGATGTATTTTTTAAAGACAAAGAATTAGACCATATTGTGATGCTTGAAAACCCTAAAGGTGTATTTTATCCAATAGATCAGTTAACTGAACAAAATAAATTCCTTACTTCATTTAAACTGTATACAGAAAGAAAACCGAAATCAAAGGAAGATATTTTACTTGATGAGAAATAACAATTCAATCAGTTATTATAATAAAAACGAGAATCCAACTTTCGTTTCATGTTATAATATGCTAATTGAATGCTTCATCGAGGAGAGCAATAAATGTTTCAGGAGTTAAAACTGCTATGGAAGCTTTATTATAATCTTTTACATTTCTCGTGATAATAGTTGCTAGGTTATTTTCAATGGCACATGAATATTGTATGGCATCCTCAAAATCGTTGAAGTCGGAAGTAATTGCTAAATCTATGGTCTTGCTGTCGACAGATAGAACATGTACGAGTGTTTTAAATTTACCAATAAGTTGTCGTGAGTGTACCGAATTGTATTGCGAACGGAGAACATAATCAATATTCGAAAAGGAAAGTGAAGAAACATACATTTTTACCTTTTTATTGTCTGCAAAAGAAAAGAGGATTGCTGCATTCTTATTGAATGGCTTCCGTCCTGAAAGCAAGTCTATACAAACGTCTGTATCAACAAATACTTTTGTCATTTTATTTCTTGTACTTGTTTAATAAATGCTTCTTGTATTCCTTTTTTGCATCAAAGTTCTTAGGCAATTCAATTACTCCTGACAAACTTTTCACCAATGGAGTAACTTCATGTGTGTCATTTGACGTAACAATTTTTCCAAGATATGATTCAATCAATTTCGAAAGGCTAGTATTCTTTTCTTTCGCATAGTGTTTAGCCTTTTCAATGATGGAACTGTCAAGTTTCAATGTCAGTTTAGTATCCATGATTACATTTTATACGTGCAAATGTAATAATAAATACGTATATTTTAATTTCCGCATCAAATATCGCATACAATTATTCTTCTATTCATTTTCTTCAAGGATCCCATGTTGATGCGTGAGGGATAGTAGCGAAAAGCCCGCACCTCGAGAGGCTTCACGATATT
>CAZSUF010000084.1:536-986 GCA_964609875.1 uncultured Bifidobacterium sp. | reverse complement strand
CAATGGGAACTACTTTGGTTAAACTGTATCGGAAGGGGCACGCCCAAAAAAAATCAACACAGGAATATTCAAAATTCGATGTATCTTTTTAAAAACTTACAGCCATAGAACAAGTCATAAAATAATTTTTTCGAGAAGCCTGATGAGTGCTTTCAAAAATTTTGTCTTTGCTTTGCAAGGCTCGCGCTTCAAGACGAATGACGGCATTTTCAGTAGGCAAATAATCTAGATTCAAAGAATAGCCAAAAGTTTGAAATCCATTGGGAGTAGAAGTCTGAATAATTACTCCATGTTGATCAGCATAATATTCTCCCCGAGCGGCGATTCTAATTTTGTCAGTAAATGAATATCGCGCAATCAACACAGGTGAATACCAAGTTTGAAAAATACTACTTCCTTTGCTTTGCTGTTGTATGCCTATATCTAATCCAACTATACATCCGAACTTTT
>CAZSUF010000084.1:0-476 GCA_964609875.1 uncultured Bifidobacterium sp. | reverse complement strand
ATTGAAAAATCTCCATTGTGCTAAAGTATCTGCTTGTTCATTTCCAATATAAGTACTCCAATTGAAAAGGCTCTTCGCATGAGGCTTGTAAGTAAATTGTGTACCAAAAGCAGGCGTTTGATTGCCCGGAATACGTTGTATTTTTTGCCAACCATTCAGATACATGGCAGCTAGGTAGATTTTTTCTGTAGGAGAAGTAAAGGCAAGCTTCGCACCTGCTTCATAATAAGGCGAATTCTCCGCTAGAATACTTCGACTAAGCACCCAACAATCTTTAGATATGGCACTTTCAAAACCAATATGTGAAGGCATAATACCTGCATCTATCCACAAATTATGTTGCTTTGAAATTTTTAATCCGACATTGGCTTCAAATACATTTTTCAACAATCCTTGCTCACTTGCTAAATTGTATTGGGCATAAGTGCCACTCATCAAAGCGATGTTCGCTCGCAGATTTTTTGTAACATAGCTCG
>CAZSUF010000083.1:8274-13996 GCA_964609875.1 uncultured Bifidobacterium sp. | reverse complement strand
TTGAGATCTGAAATAGGCCAATTAGTTTGTCGAAGACAGAAATCCTATCGGCAAATACATCCCAACACTTTATTGACCAATTCACATGAGTTTTAGATTCAAGAACTAGATTACAGTATCTACATTGCACTTAGTGCTTTCATGTTGATTCATCCATGAGAATATAATTTAAAATTTTCTTAAGCTAGCTATTCATATAAAATGATGATTACATTTGATGCTTTCTTTTCAAGATAAATTATCTTTCAAATTATGTCATCCATCTATTTTACCCCAGGTCCTTCTCAACTATATCCAAGTTACAATCAGCATCTTCAAACTGCGATCGATCATCAATTAGGTTCAATCAATCATCGTTCGGAAAGCTTCAGGGAAATTTACAGGCATACAGACAAAGAACTTAGACAATTGATGAATATTCCAGAGACTCATGCCATATACTTTGCAGGTTCGGCTACAGAAATTTGGGAAAGAATGATTTTAAACTTAGTTGAAATAGAAACTTTTCATTTAGTGAATGGATCATTTTCTGGGAAGTTTTATCAATTTGCACAACAATTACAAAAGTCACCTAGCATCTTTAAAGTATCGGAAGGTGAAGGATTTGATTTAGCACAAATTCACATTCCGAGTACAACGGAATTAATTTGTACTACACAAAATGAAACTTCAACAGGTGTGCAAATACCCGTAGCAGATTTAATTGAATTAAAACAAAGACATCCTGAAAAATTAATTTGTACAGATTTAGTTTCTACAGCTCCATATGCCAATATCGATTATCAATTTATGGATAGTGCTTTCTTTTCTGTGCAGAAAGCCTTTGGCATGCCTCCGGGTTTAGGCGTATGGATTGTCAATCAAGCCTGTGTAGAAAAAAGCAATTTGCTAACTAAAAAAGGCATAGGTCAAGGAGCACATCATACCCTTGCATCCTTTGCAAAGAACTACGAAGTATTTGAAACGCCTTCGACCCCCAATGTAATTGCCATTTATATACTTGGCAAAATTGCAGAGGATATGAATAAAATTGGGATAGATCAGATTAGGCAAACATTGAAACAGAAAGCCAACATGATGTATGATTTTGCAGAACAACAAAAAGAACTTGTTCCATTTGTTTTACAAGATCGACATAGATCAGACACAGTGGCTGTATTCAATACCGACATGCCAGCCAAAGACATGTTGAATAAGTTAAAAGAAAGAAGTTTGATAATTGGAGTCGGTTATGGTGCTTTGAAAGACCATCAAATTAGGATTGCTAATTTTCCTGCAACTAGTGTTTCTGAGATGACACATCTTTTAAAAACTTTGGGTTCAATTTTGTGATCATTTTTACCAATTAAATTTAGTAACGAAAACATAATTTCTGAAAACGAAATTGTGGCCACGATTGAACGGATACCCAGCCAACGAACAGATTGAATTTAAAACAAGGCATCATGGCTGCGTATGAGTGAAAGCGTGTCCGCCACCCAAAAAAATAAAGAACATGTTATCTTTTTAAAAAGATTTCACTTCCATTTTATTCCTTTATTTTTTGACCAAAAATCAAAAGATTCTTTATACTTTTAGGCCCTCAAACTAAACAAATATGGCATATAACTTATTAAAGGGCAAACGTGGAATTATTTTTGGCGCCTTAGATGAAAAATCTATGGCTTGGCAGGTCGCTTTAAAGTGCCATGAAGTAGGTTCCATCTTTACATTAAGCAATGCCACTATTTCTTTAAGAATGGGGAAAATAAATGAATTAGCAGCTTTATGCAATCAGGCTGTGGTGATTGGTGCAGATGCTACATCCACTGAAGATTTAGAGAAAGTGTATAGTCAAAGTATGGAAGTTTTAGGAGGTAAAATAGATTTTGTTTTACACTCGATAGGCATGAGTCCAAATGTTCGTAAAAAAGTACCTTACACGGATACGAGTTATGAAAATTTTTTAAAAACATTAGATATTTCAGCTTTGTCTTTTCATAAGGTTTTACAATCGGCCATGAAAATGGATGCCTTAAACGAGTGGGCGTCCGTGGTTGGTTTATCTTATATTGCCGCACAACGCACCTTCCCTGGTTATAATGACATGGCTGATGCGAAGGCCTTGCTTGAGAGTATCGCCAGAAGTTTTGGGTTTCATTATGGGTTCAAGAAGAAAGTTCGAGTCAATACTATTTCTCAATCTCCGACGCTAACCACTGCTGGTGGTGGGGTTGAAGGGTTTGATGCCTTTTTTCATTATGCGCAAAAACTTTCACCTTTAGGTAATGCCACTGCAGAAGAATGTGCCAATTATTGCTTAACCCTTTTCAGTGATTTAACACGAAAAGTAACGATGCAAAACTTATTTCATGATGGTGGATTTTCGTTTACAGGTGTGAGTACAGAAATTGTAGAACAAATGATGTCAAATCAATAAAAATGAAAATTCAGTTTGTAGGGCTTTTACTAGGTTGTTTATTTGTGTTCTCTTGTAGCAAGGACAAGGCAAAAAATAGTCGTTATTATCAGTATAAAATTAATCCATCCTATTTAGGTTCACATCCAAAGACTGATTTTGAAACTAATGTGTATGTGGTAGACAATGAAGGTGTTTCCATACAATTTCAAGTTGAAACAAAAGGTACTCTATTGACCAAAGAATATGCAGTGTATATTTATCAATATGATACGACACAATCATTTGGATATTCAGCAACACCTGTTTACAACTTAGGGAAGATTACCAATACCAATGGTTTATTTGCTGAATCATCTACTTATAATTTTGATTCGTTTACAAAAGACTTTAAAGGCTATCTTGTTGTGAATGATCCTGATAACATACAAAGGGACACCACTTCTTTACTGGTATTTGGTAAAATTGGTAGTGAGTGGTAAAAAAATAACCTGAATCTATACAGCGAAACTTGTTCCACAGCCACAAGTAGATGTGGCGTTGGGATTTTTAAATTCAAATCCTCGTGAATTTAATCCACCTTCAAATTCAATCTGAAGACCATGTAGGTATAGTTCATGTCCTTTATCCATAATTACCTGAATTCCTTCAACTTCAAATTGCATATCATTTTGCTGAAGATCATCATATTCTAAGATATAAGTCATGCCACTGCAACCTCCGCCTTTAACACCAACTCTAACAAAAGGTTTTGAATGATCTTGAGCATATAATCTTTTCAATTCCTGAATCGCACCATCAGTAAATGTTACGGGTTGCTGAGTTAAAATATTTTCCATGTTTAATTAATTAAATTAACGTTGATCTCTGCAAGTACCATTTTCTTGAATGATTACTCGTTTGTTGTCTTGAAATACAGTCCGTAAAAGTTTTGTAAAAGATTGCATGCAAGACACATCTGAAGAGCTGAAGCAATAGTCTTTTTCTCCTTCTCTACCCCATGTTCTCATTTCTGAATTAATCTTGCATTCATTTTTCTTTACAAAATCTTGAACCACTTTATCCAATTTATTATTTGCTTCTTGATCGATCCCAGCACCAATACTAATAAAAGAAACAACTAACACAGAAAAACTTTTCTTTTGCTTCATTTTTTCTGCTTTCAGGGATTCATAGGCATGTTGGTTTTGAACACCTGGAGCTCTTACTATGGACATTGAGTCTTTCGTTTGAACTTGTTTTGTTGTTTTAGCCTTCTTTTTACGTTTCTTTTTAGTTGAAGCATCTGTTTGAAGACAAATACTTAATAAACATAAAACAAGAATTGAACTACTTAGCCACCACAATTTTTTCATGTTTAATTGATTTTTGATTCAAATTAACTTCTACAAAATATGTTCCTGCAGCTAAACCTGCTTTATTAAATGAAAACTTTCCAGGTCCTGCAATCGTTTGTTGTTTATAGATTCTTTTAATCAATCGACCATTCAAATCAAGAAGATTCACTTCTAAGCTTCCTTCTTCTTTTAAATCAACATTTATAAAAAAAATGTCTTCCACAATTGGATTTGGATAAACTGTTACTTCGGTTTTAGGCACATCAACCTGTGTGGTACCTACTGGCCAAGCTGATGTTGATATTTTTGCAAAGTGATTTGTCCATAAATGACTTGCTGCACCAAAGGCCCCAAAGCACCAAGCTGTAGGTGTGGTGGCATTTTGAACTCTACTCATACCACAATAATCTCCCCAACGTGTTTCACCACCTTGCGAAATGACATCTGCATAACCTAAACCAGTTTTTATTTCAATGGGTGCAGAGGCTACAGCATTTTCATTGATAAAAACTGCTTTCATGCCTGGATAATCATTATTTGAAGCATAATTAAATTGTATGATCGCAGAATTATCACCTGAATTCCAACCCATAGAGGCAATAGTTGGATAGGCATAATCCTTTCCTGTTGCTTTAATAGTTTGATTATTTTCTAAAACCCAAGAAGAATTTTCTTTTTTCAATCTTGAATAATTTACTCCTGAATATCCACCTCCAACATCAGAATGAAAAACATAATGAATTCTTCCATTTAAAAAAAATCCATCCTGACCACGATTATCGCCTGTGTTAAGTTCTATACTTGTTCCTTTTTGAATGGCATTGGCTGGACTAGTAGCACTTGGAATAGAAATAAGCTGATCAGAAATTTGTGGGTTATTTTGTACCAAATCATTGATCTCATATACTTGTAACATTGAGCCAGTAAAGCTTTGCCCCGTTGAAACTAAATACATTGAATTCCCATAAGAACCTGTTTGACCATTCGTCATTGGCACCATAGTGAAAGGAGAATTCGAAATTCCAGAAAAAATGATGGCATCTCCAGACCCTAAGGTACTTCCTGCAAAACACTTCGTTTTATCAATCTGAAAAATAACTGACTCGATATAATTAAAATTATCACTGAAAATATTTCCTACTACAAAAACATCATGCCCAGATACACCAATTTTAGGATAGTCAAACCATCCATTTTGTCCAACAGCAGCAGATTGATTCCCAGAGAATGCATAGAAATACCAACCTTGAGTAGGATCTGAAGTTTTAGAGAAAGCTAACAAAAGTTGAGAGGTAGATGAGTTTCCTTCACATGTTTGAGCAAATAAAATAAATTTTTCTGTTTGTGGATCAAAAATCACTTTGGGATCACATATATTGTTTGTTGCTAAAGGATTGTTTTGTGGGGTTGCAAAAAAATTCTGCAAGCCAATTACACCTTGCAACGCAACGCCAGTAGATGCATTATAATAACGTAAGCTGCTATTGACCACAGCAATAATTTGATTATTTTTATTTACAGCAATGCTATTGTCTGATGGAGTTCCCGAAGTACCAAGCGCATTGTACCCAACCACTAAAACTGGTTCGAAACCAGCTCTTGTTCTTTTATCACTGCTTTGAAAATTTGGGTTCTCAGCTAAAAACTTCTTCTTGAGAGCCATTTTTTCTTTCTTGATAGCTTCTAAAGCCTCCTGATTTTCAGATTCGTTTTTAGAAATTAAGCTTTGGTAGTTAGGTACCAAATTCACATCATCAGATTCAGGCATATAAAAACCTAAGTATTTTACTTCCACATTTGTACGATAGCCTGAGCCTGCTTGTACTCTGACATCTTGAGCCCATGTATTCAAACTTTGTACCAATAGAAAACCGAGTAGTATTTTTTTCATGTATATAATTTATAAATTGGAGCACAAAGGTACTGAAATTGCAAATTATTTAAGCTTATTTAAAGCTTTATAGATCTCTCCATTTGGAATACCTAA
>CAZSUF010000083.1:6140-8264 GCA_964609875.1 uncultured Bifidobacterium sp. | reverse complement strand
TGAAGCTTTTTATTATCCGGATGCTGTGGTCATCTTTGAAATTCCTGAATTTTACCGAAGTCCTCTTATAAGCGCCCTAAAACATCAAAGAAAACTTAACGATCGATTAAAAAAGGATTTTAGTCCAACCTGCCTTGATTTTGGACAAGCAAAAATATACCTAGCTCGACATTTTGGCTTCTGTTATGGTGTGGAAAATGCCATTGAGATTGCCTTCAAAACTGTGGATGAAAATCCAGGAAAAAGGATTTTTCTTCTCAGTGAAATGATTCACAATCCTCAAGTCAATGCGGATCTACAAAAAAATGGAGTCGGGTTTGTGATGGATACTCAGGGCAAACAACTTATGCCTTGGGATGAATTAAGTCCTGAAGACATTGTCATTATTCCTGCCTTTGGAACTACCCTCGAAACTGAACAAAAATTATTAGACATTGGCATCAATCCTCTCACCTATAATACCACTTGTCCATTTGTAGAAAAAGTATGGAATAGATCTGAACAAATAGGGAAAAAAGGATATAGTATTATAATTCATGGAAAACCTGGACATGAAGAAACCAGGGCTACTTTTTCGCATAGTAGTCACACCTCGCCTTCAGTTGTAGTCAAGGATTTAGAGGAAGCAAAGAAATTAGAAAAATACATTCGAAAACAAGCATCTGCTCAAGCATTTTTTGAAGAATTTAAAGGTCAATATTCAATTGGGTTTGATCCTGAAAAAGATTTTGATCGAATTGGCGTAGTCAATCAAACTACGATGTTAGCAAGTGATACCCAAGAAATTTCTGATTTTTTGAAACAAATTATTATTCAACATTATCAATTAGACGAGTTACATATCACAGATCATTTTGCGGATACGCGAGACACTTTATGTTATGCAACCAATGATAATCAGACTGCTGTAAGAGAGCAACTGAATACAGAAGCTGACTTTGCCATAGTCGTGGGTGGTTATAATAGTTCTAACACATCTCACCTTGTTGAATTATGTGAAAAAAAGCTACCTACTTTTTTTATTGAAAATGAACATAATTTAATTTCAGCCACAGAAATTACACATTTTGATTTGCATCAACAAAAACAAATCCTCATCAAAGATTTCATCCCTCAAAAACGTCCCTTGAGTATTTTGATCACTTCGGGAGCTTCTTGTCCGGATGCCATTGTTGAAAAAGTAATTACACGATTATTGACACTTATTCATACAGACAAAACCGTAGAAGATCTTATTTTAGAATTTCAAACTACTTGAGCTCCATGTTCTAAGGCCCATTGATAAGCTGTGTTTAACTGATCTTCCATTGAAAGGTTTGAATTATCTAGAATCAATGCATCTTTGGCCTTTCTCAATGGACTTACTTCTCTTGTAGAATCAATAAGATCTCTGTGCTTTAAATTTTCAGCCACTTCATCCATGGTAATCCGATCATTCTTGAGCTTCATTTCTTCAAATCGCCTTTTGGTTCTAATTTCTTCATTGGCGGATAAATAAATTTTCAATTCAGCCTTAGGGAATACAGTAGTTCCAATATCTCTTCCATCCATCACCAAACCTTTATCTATGCCCATTTTTTGTTGTTGCATCACAGCAAAGCGCCTAACTTCCTTTACTGCTGAAACCTCACTCACCAAATTAGAAATTGCCATGCTTCGTATTTGTTCATCTACCATTTCACCATTTAATACAATCTTATTTTGATCAAAGCTCAGGGTAATTTTTTCAAGAGCTTGAATAAATATGATGATCTAAAAAAAATAAGGTAATCGCTCGATACATGGCGCCACTATCTACATAGGTATAATGCAATTTGTAGGCTAATTGCCTAGCTAGTGTGCTTTTCCCTGTTGAAGAGAAACCATCAATGGCGATGATAATTTTTTTCATTGCGGGACAAAGAAATAAAATATTGACGACTATGCCTAAGTAAGCTTATAAATTTTTATTGAATTAGCCAACATCTTATCCACGAGCTTATTTTAATTGCGAATGTAAAGAAAGAGTCAAAGTAACAAATAATTTGGTCTATACATAGCTCACTAGTTATATTTGAACACCTAAAACCGAATGCTTTTCTTTTAATTAAAAAAACAAGCTTAAGATACTTACTTAAATCAAAA
>CAZSUF010000083.1:4498-6130 GCA_964609875.1 uncultured Bifidobacterium sp. | reverse complement strand
ATCAACACACTTTATAAAACTTCCATCTTCAAATTTTAAATCAACATCTAATATAATTGATGATGAATTTGAAGATGTGCTATAATGTGCTCCAACAATTTGAGCATCTGCATTATATTCAACTATAAGTTGTTCATTTGAATTTCTTAAAATCGAACCTTGTTTTTTTAAATACATTGTTGTCATATTTCGATTCTCCATTTTGTAACATTATATCTTATTTAAATCAAAAAATAAACCCCTCTATTATGAAAGAAAATTATGGGCTTCATTACTTTTTACTTGCCATTCGCATTTTTGTTGGATTACTGTTTATTTTTTCAGGATTAATTAAAGCCAATGACCCAAGTGGCTTAGCCTATAAAATGGAAGAATTTTTTGAGGTATGGGCAAATAAAGAACATTTTATGCCAGGCCTTATGCTTTGGCTCAGTCATTACGCTTTACTATTTTCTGTTACGATGATTATGTTCGAAATCGTAGCGGGCATTGCCTTAATCATTGGATATCGCTTTAAATTATTTTCCTATTTAATTTTATTACTCACTATTTTCTTTACTTTTTTAACTGCCTATGCCTTGTTCAGTGGCAATATCAAAGAATGTGGATGTTTCGGGGATTGTATTAAACTGCAAGCCAATGAATCTTTCATGAAGGATTTGATTTTATTAGTTCTCCTTTTAGTATTAGTCTTCTTCCGTAAGAAAGTTATCCAAGCTTTTTCAAATAAAATAGCTGGCATAGTCATGATATTAGCCTTCGTGGCAAGTTTATTTATTCAATGGTATGTTTTAAAACACTTGCCTGTAAAAGATTGTTTGGCTTATAAAGTGGGCAATAATATTTTGAAAGAAATGACACCAGGCCCAAACTATATTCCTGAAGAACTAAAAACAACCTTGGTTTATAAAAAAGATGGGGTGAAGAAAGAATTTGATTTGACCAATTACCCTTGGCAAGATAGTACTTGGACCTACGACACCACTTTTACTAAAGTGATTAAAGAAGCCCAAAATATGCCAGGTATTAAAGATTTTAGTTTAAACGATTATAGTGGCGTAGATCAAACACAAACCATTCTTAATTATCCTGGTCATGTATTTATTCTTTTCATCAAAGATATTCATGAAGCTAACACAGCAAATATTGAAACCTTACGTACACTAATTGAAGATTGCAAAAAGGCTAATATCCCGTTGATTGCGGCTAGTGCTTCAGGTGATCAGGATACAAAGGCATTTAAAGAAAAATACAAACTTGATGTCACTTTCTTCACCATTGATGGAACTGCCTGCAAAACTGCCATGAGAGCAAATCCTGCTATGATGCTTATTACAAAAGGAACTATTTTAGGCAAATGGTCCTATACAGACTATCCAAATTTAAATCAATTAAATCTTGATGTTAAGGATAATACTGCACCTTTATTTCCAAGTACAAATAGTCAAATCGATTCTACTGCCATTCAAGAATAATTCATACGTGAATCGTAAAAAAATTAGGTCTAAAGACTTATTTTTGAAACATATGTCAAAGATTCTCCAACCTGAAAAATGGGTTGTTCATTATGCCGACTATCTTTTTAATCATGCCTTATTTCGTATTAATGATGTAGAGCAAGCTGAAGATTTA
>CAZSUF010000083.1:929-4488 GCA_964609875.1 uncultured Bifidobacterium sp. | reverse complement strand
GCTAGTCAGTATTCTGAAAAATAAAATTATAGACCATTATCGTAAAAAGGCTAAGTTGTCGAAAACATTTGATCTTAACCATGACAACAACGAGTCATTTTTTTTCGAAGAAAATAATGGGCATTGGAAAGAAAACACTGCACCTGCAGAGCTCAAACTTGATCCGTTTAATCAATTGCAACAAAAGGAATTAGCTAGCATTTTAGAAATTTGTTTCGAAAAACTACCTGAATTATGGAATCAAATTCTGAAACTCAAATTGATTGATCAGGAAAAGTCCGACGCTCTTTGTAAGACTTTTAACATTTCAGCGTCAAACCTTTGGGTAATTGTCCACAGGGCTAAATTGCAATTAAGAGATTGCCTTCAACAAAAAATTCATGCATGAATCAACTCAACACAACAAATGACCACTCAACCTCATGGATGATTAACTGTAGAGAAGCTACGAAACTTTCTGTGATGGCTGAATTCGAAAGCTTAAGCTTTAAACAAAAAGTAGCTTTTAAATTTCATTTATTCGTTTGCAAGGTGTGTAGATATTTTGATCAACAATCAAAATTAATTTCGCAACTTAGCACCAAACTAGATCAGCAATCACCCAAAAATATGTCCGACACTAAAAAACAAGACATTGAACATACACTTCATGAATTAATCGAACAAGGTGTTTAAATTTCTCTTCAAAAAAATAATCAATAGCTTTTTCGTTTTATTAGGCGTCGTAACTATTGTATTCGTGCTATTCTTCGTGTTACTTCCTGCGGATCCAGCCAGACTGACCATGGGACAACGTAGTGATCCAAAATCAATTGCCAATATTAGAAAAGAACTTTACCTCGACAAACCTTTACCTATTCAATTTGCCTTATACCTCAATGATCTTTCACCCATTGCAATTCACAAAAAAGATGAACAAGAAAAGTATAAGTATTCAACCTTATTCAATGTTGGCAAAGAGGAAAATTTAGTTTTTAAAACGCCCTACTTAAGACGCTCTTACCAAACTAAAAAAGATGTAAGTGCCATGTTGTTAGATACCTTTCCTGGCACCATGATCTTAGCAAGCCTATCTATTTTATTAGCCAGTATTCTAGGTATTTTTCTGGGCACCATGGCAGCCTTAAAACAAAATACTTGGGTAGATACTTCTGCAATTTTTACCAGTGTATTAGGTATTTCTGCGCCTTCATTTTTTGCAGGAATTTTAATTGCTTATGTGTTTGGGTTTTTACTCCATCAATATACTGGATTGAGTATTGTTTCGCCGATGTGGGATTATGATCCTTACACAGGAAAACATCTCGTACTCAAAAGTCTTATTTTACCCGTATTTACTTTATCTATCAGACCTATTGCTATCATTGTTCAAATTACGCGTAGTTCAATGTTAGATGTCTTGAATCAAGATTTCATTCGTACGGCCTATGCCAAAGGCTTATCTAAAAAACAAGTAGTTTGGCGTCATGCACTTAGAAATGCCTTAAACCCAGTCATCACTTCCATTTCTGGCTGGTTTGCCGAATTACTTGCAGGTTCATTTTTTATCGAATACATTTTTGGCTGGAAAGGCATAGGCAAAATAACCGTTGATGCTTTAAACAAATTCGATTTCCCCGTAGTGATGGGCTCGGTATTATTCTCTGCCTTAATATTTATCTTTATCAATATATTTGTAGATCTACTTTATGGTTGGGTTGACCCAAGAATAAAAAAATAAAGTGAGCCTACACAATTTATATGTTGCCATCCTTTCTGTCTTCTGACAAATTATTTCTTGAACTCTATCCCAAAGAATTTAGGCTGAATGACCAAATGCATTTCACCCCCTTAGAAGTTACACGAAGGGCTAGTCATTTTTTAGCTACTCAAGCAGGAGAAAAAATTGTAGATATTGGCAGTGGCATTGGAAAGTTTTGTATTCCAGCAGCCATGATGCATACGCAACAGCAATTTTATGGCATCGAAATCAGAAAAGATTTATTGGATGCTTCAACAGTGCTTCAACAGCAACTAGGAATAAAAAATTTGCATATGATACATGGTGACATATTGCAACATCAACTAACAATATACGATCATTTTTATTTTTTCAATGCATTTTATGAGCAACAAGATGAAGCAGAAAAATTAGATCGTGAATTAATATTTAAATCTAGTTTATATAGAAAATATCATGCTCATGTGTATAAGGAACTTGAAAAAAAACCTATCGGCACGAAGCTAGCCACTTTTTTTTCTCAATCAGAATTGTTTCCATCAAGCTATGTAGAAGTGGAACATCATTTTGATCATAAGCTGATACATTTCATGAAAATTGAATAAATTTTTTAACCTCGAATGATCACTTGTATTGCGGCAAGGATAGTAGCGAAAAGCCCGCATTCCGAGAGGCTTTACGATATAGACTTTTATCCGAATCATTCTAGCCGAATCGGAAGAGGACTTGTAGCGAATAGCCTGTGTGCCGCCAAAAAATCAAATCTTTATGCAACTTTTAAATAGGCATATTTCGACTTTTCAATTTTGTCTTTAGCATAATCTTTAGTGATGACTAACTTCTTCAAACCTTTACCCGGAATTTCATACATGGCATCTGTCATTAATAACTCACAAATAGACCTAAGTCCTCTCCCACCCAATTTAAATTCGATAGCTTTTTCAACTACATAATCCAAGGCCTCGTCTTCTATCACCAATTGCGTGCCCTCATAAGCAAATAAGGCGATGTACTGTTTCACTAAAGCATTCTTAGGCTCAGTTAAAATTCTGCGCAAAGCCACTGCATCTAAAGATTTCAAGAAAGTAACTACAGGCAAGCGGCCAAGCAATTCAGGAATTAAACCATAACTTCTCAGATCTTGAGAATTCACATACTGAATTAAATTATTTTTATCTAAATGCTCTAAATCCTGGTTGCTCTTGAATCCAATCGAGGATGTCTGAATTCTTCTGGCAATCATTTTATCTATGCCTTCGAAAGCACCTCCGCAAATAAATAAAATATTTTGTGTATTAATTTTTACCATTTTCTGATCGGGATGTTTTCTTCCACCTTGAGGCGGCACCAATACTTCTGCACCCTCTAACAATTTCAACATGGCTTGCTGCACGCCTTCACCACTTACATCTCTGGTAATAGATGGGTTATCGCTTTTTCTGCCAACTTTGTCTATTTCATCAATAAACACGATTCCTTTTTCTGCTTGAGACACATCGTAATTGGCAGATTGTAGCAATCTTGACAAAATACTTTCAACGTCTTCTCCAACATAACCTGCCTCTGTAAATACGGTGGCGTCTGCAATGGCAAAAGGCACTTTAAGCAATTTGGCTATTGTTTTAGCAAGCAAAGTTTTTCCAGTACCCGTTTCACCAATCATGATGATATTTGATTTCTCAATTTCTACATCCTCTTTTACTTGTTGGTTCAAACGCTTATAATGATTGTAAATCGCCACGCTCAGCACTTTCTTGGCTTCATCTTGTCCGATCACATAGGTATCTAAATGATTTTTTATATCGATCGGTTTCAAATCAAATCGTGTAGAAAAACCAA
>CAZSUF010000083.1:0-919 GCA_964609875.1 uncultured Bifidobacterium sp. | reverse complement strand
TCTTGCTCAATAATTCCCATGGCATTGGAAATACATTCGTCACAAATATTGGCTTTCGCCCCACTTACTATCATCGATACCTGATCGCCGTTCTTTAAACAAAATGAACATTGAAGATTTTTTTCTTTAGCCATTCAGCGAAATTAATTGTTTTTTAAAAGATATTTGTTTTGAATTTGCAAAACCATGAAAATACCCGAAAAGCTTGGACATAATTTCACCTTTGTTGAGTTGCTAGATATAGAACTTTTGCACACACGCTTTGCTACACATCGACGTTTACGCGTTTTTCATGTGCATGGCACCCTATGCGTGAAGGAGGATTGCAGTAAAGAAGGCATTTATCTGATTAAGGCTAAAAACACAGACGGCGGTTTTCATATTGATTTATATACCAAAGATTTTGAATTAATGACCATAGATCATATCATTCCGAAAAGTAAAGGTGGACTGAACATCATCGAAAATTTGCAACCTATGTGTAATACTTGCAATGCAAAAAAGGCCGACAAATTCGATATTGCTTTTTAGTTTTTTTGGGCGGGCTTTTTCGGCAATTATGTTCACAGTTAAAACAATCTATTGACTTTGCCTCAAAACCGGGCTTTTGCTCCAATCCCTCGCCCCAGAGCGGTCTCGGGGATTTCCGCGACAATCCCTGCCCGAAAATCCAATGACGATCCGCTAAGCTACCTTATAAAACAAATAAACACAGATACCATCTATCTCATATCAATATATTGCAAAAAATCTCTGTATAAGAAGCGGCCTAAGATTCGAGGCAGCTAAAAATATTGAAATCGAAGCCTACCTTTTATCCACTGTTTGAGCACAGACGAATGTTGTTTTATGTCGAATATGATCATGTGCGAGTTTGGATAATACCAATGTGAATTGGTTGTTAGACCAATTCTTACAG
>CAZSUF010000082.1:13561-13996 GCA_964609875.1 uncultured Bifidobacterium sp. | reverse complement strand
TTTTTTAGGTGAATATTCTGTAGCACTTAACCCAAATTGCATAGCAGCTGCTATAGCTACGCCTTGGGCTCTTCCAAGTTTCAGCATACTTTGTACGTTCTTGCCAAAAAAAGGTGCTTCAATAGCAAATTGATTCGGCTCAAACTCTTTAAACAATTCATGAATTTTTTTGTAAATGATATGTAGACGTTGATTGGCATCACTATATTTTGCTAATTTAAGCACACCCATTTCAATTAAGCTTACATCTTGTCCTTTTACCAATATTAAGCCATAGCCCATAATGACTGTTCCTGGATCTATTCCTAAAATAATTTCAGTTTTGACTTTCAAGCGAGTATTTTTACAGCGTGTTGAAAAACAAAAATATTAAATTTCTGATCAAAGGCGCCGTTGGTTTTATTTTGTTTCTTTGGATGTCTTATTCAATTTTTC
>CAZSUF010000082.1:5852-13551 GCA_964609875.1 uncultured Bifidobacterium sp. | reverse complement strand
CTAATTTACAGGCCACAATATCAGACATAATTACCAAATGGAACACGACTAAGGTAAGTTTAATTTGTATTGTATTTCTGTTGATGCTAATTAATTGGACCATTGAAGCTTTCAAATGGAGATATCTTCTCAAAGAAACTGAGAGGTTAAGTCTGCTAAAATCTTTTCAATCTGTATTAACCGGTTTAGCAGTTTCTATGATTACACCTAATAGGATAGGTGAGTACATGGGGCGAATTTTATATCTGCGAAATAGAAATAAAATTCAAGGGGCCACTGTGACTATCATAGGAAGCTTTGCACAATTAATCGTTACAGGATTATTAGGTCTACTAGGACTTGTATATTATATTTATTTTATACGATTTACACCTTGGCTTAATGTACTTCTGATTTCGAGTATTCTAGCATCTATTGTATTAGGATATTTTTATTTCAATTTGCATGTGTTAGTAGATTGGACAGAGAAAGTTAGTTATCTAAAAAAAGTGAGAACTTTTCTACAAATTGTGAAACGTTTTGATAAGCAGCAATTAATACGAATCCTTTTTTATTCACTTTTACGCTATGTTGTTTACACAATTCAATTTTATATACTTTTGAAGTTATTGAATGTTGATGGTTCCTTTTTAGATTTAATTTTTACAATTTGGCTCATTTTCTGGGCTATGGCTATTGTACCCACAATTGCTATCGCAGAAATTGCCATTAGAGGAGAAACAGCCATTTTTTTTCTATTGCCTTTAAGCAGCAATGAATTAGGGATGATATCTTCTACTTTATTGTTATGGGTAATAAACTTGATTATTCCTTCATTAATTGGTTGTTTGTTTGTGTATAAAATTAAAATTTATGAAAATGAATAACTTGTAAAGAGTAAATTTAATTTTTAAACAGCTCAAATGCCTTAAAAGTTGAGCGTGAGTACTAATTCAATTGCAGTGTAAATTCGCCTTTATGCATATCTTTCACAGGCTTTTGAGAAGTGGGCTTTAATTTACATTGAATCTTTTCTTGCATCAAAAAGTGCCCATGCCTTTTTTTACTAATTTAATTGCTATTTTTAAGGATTCAAACTTATGTTTCTACTTCATAAAATAGCCAAGAATTTTGCCATTACAGTAAAACGTTTTCCTATTCCTTTAATGGTAGCTTTTTTAGCTTGTTTATTCGTGTTTATTTCTTTGCATGGCATTAAAAAAGGGAGTGAATGGGAAAGGCAATATGTTTTTGTGAAATTGGCTTTAGAATGTATTTCTGGCATTTCATTATTTATTGCTTTTGACTTCTTTGCTGAATCTAAATTAATTACTTTTTCTAAGCGAGTAGGATTGGCTTTATTAGGATTTAGTATTTTAGGACTTCATTATTATTCCATTACTCCAGGCATGTTTGATGCAGAAAGTATTTTTATTTCTCGATTTCTTTTATTTAGTGTTTGTTTTCATTTATTAATTTCCTTTGTGCCGTTTTATCATCAATCTGAAATTAAGATATTTTGGCAGTATAATTATTTTCTTTTCAAAAACATTTGTCAATCATTATTGTTTTCAATCACACTTTTTTTAGGACTGAGCAGTTCATTATGGGCTGTTGGAAAATTATTTGGATTTCATTTTAGTGATAACTATTATTTAGATATAGGTGTCATTGTGCTCATCCTATTTAATGTAATTTATTTTCTTATAAATGTTCCTCAAAACTTCGATTCATTCAAAGAAGAAAAGCCATTTTCGAATTGGATAAGAGTTTTTGTACAATACATTCTATTACCAATTACAGGTATTTATCTGTTGATTCTTTACATATACCTAGCTAAAATGTTATTGACACATCATCTTCCGAACGGTTGGGTTTGTGTACCTATTTTGATCTTTTCAATTTTAGGGATATTAGCTTATTTACTTATTTATCCAATTCGCAATGATTCGAATAACAAATTGATTTTTTTATTTGCGAAGTATTTCTTCTATCTTTTATTACCACTTTTAACTTTATTATTTATTTCTATTGTACACAGAATCATTCCTTATGGAATTACCGAAGATAGATATTTGGTTTTTATTTTAGGCATGTGGTTACTGATCTTAGCTGTTTATATCATCACATCTACCAAGGACAATATTATCATCATACCAGTAAGTTTATTTTGCTTGTTGGCCTTAAGTGCTATTGGCCCATGGGGCATGTTTCAATTAAGTGTGCAGAATCAATTTTCACGTTTAGAAAGAACGCTGAAAAGAAATCATTTATTGGTCGGAAATAAATTGCAAGTGATGAATTCGTCCATTCAAATTGCTGAAAAAGATGCATCAAGTATTCGATCTATTTTATGGTATTTAAATAAGCGTGGCGAAATGGGCCGTATACATACATGGCTAGATGATAAGGATCAAGTGAAATTAAAAACAGCTTTGGAAAATGATGATCTTCATTTGATTCATGCAATTTTTGGTAGTGGGGAATTGGATCAGAATCCTGATGATGATTATTTATATACCCTGATGACTGCTAAACAATGGGTGTCGGATTATCCATTATCTGTAGAAAATTACAAGCATTTTATTACATTCGAAACTAGTGGTGATAGAACACCTTTAGATTATTTACAAGGTGATTCGTCAAGAATTGAGTGCTTAATTCACCAGAAAAATTTAATTTTTCTTCAACATCATGATACTTTGGCTCTAATAGATTTAAGCCAGAAAGTTAAGTCCCTTTTAGCTTATCAATTTGAACAAGATAGTATTCAATTAAAATCAGAAGCCATTTCACATTCCATCCAATTAGTGAATAAAGGCATAAGAGAATTTAGTTTTCCGGCTGATTCTATGATACTAAATCAACATGTATGGAAGATATATTTGCAGAATTTTCAAATTAGTAAATTAGATTCAATATATAAATTAGAGCATGTGCAAGGTATAATGCTTTATTAACCATTAATCCTTTAAAATAGCCTTCTTTCTATTTCAAATTATTTATTGCAAGATATCTTATACATTTACTTTTTAATAAATTTTCTATGTCAAACCTCTTGGAAATTCAAGGTATTCAAAAAGCCTATCTCAGTGTAAAAGCATTAAAAGGTGTTTCGTTTTCTGTTCCAAAAGGCAGTGTATTTGGGATATTAGGCCCAAATGGAAGTGGCAAAACTACTTTGCTAGGAATCTTATTAGATGTGTTGAAATCCGATGCAGGCTCATTTCAATGGGTAGGTATTGGAGAAGGCGCTAGTGCAAGAAGACATATTGGATCCTTGTTAGAGACGCCGAATTTTTATCCCTATTTGTCGGCAAAAGAGAATTTAAAAATTTCGGCTTTAATCAAACAAATAGGTAACGATGATATCGATGACGTACTTAAGAAAGTGAATCTTTTTGAAAGAAGAGATTCAGCATTTAGTAATTTTTCTTTAGGGATGAAACAGCGACTTGCTATCGCAGCAGCTTTATTAGGAAAACCTCAAATTCTTGTATTGGATGAACCAACGAATGGACTAGATCCTGTAGGCATTTCAGAAATTAGAGAACTTATAAAGCAATTGAATAAAGATGGCATTACAATTATTATGGCAAGTCATTTGTTAGATGAAGTTGAAAAAGTTTGTACTGATGTAGCTATTATGAAATTGGGAAATCTCATTTCTAGTGGTCCAGTTACTGAAGTCCTAAGTGATGAAGATTGGATTGAAGTCAAAGCAAAAGATCAAAATGCCTTAATCAATGTATTAAAGAATTCTTCTATTGTTAAAGAAATGAAGAATGAAGCAACTTTACTTATTACTTTACAGGAAGGGAAATTAGCTGAACACCTAAACCAATATTGCTTTGAGCAAGGTATTATTTTAAATCATTTGCAACAACGTAAACGCAGTCTTGAAAGCAAATTCATGGAAATTACAAAATAAGTAGAAGTAAATTAATTAAAAGAATATGAATAATTTAGTGAAGATAGAGTGGTTAAAACTCAAAAGTTATCCAACGTTTTGGATCTTAATCGGATTATTTGTTAGTTTGTTTATACTAGCAAATTATGGGCAATACAAAAGTTTTGTGAGCTTAGGAAGTGGCCCGATGAATTTAGTTTCGTCAAGTTATGCTTTTCCTCAAGTATGGGACAATGTAGGGTTTACCTATAGTTGGTTTGTTATTTTTTTATCAGTATTTATTATTATTTCTGTATCAAATGAATTCACATTTCGTACAGGAAGGCAGCATGTAATCGATGGATTAGAACGTATTGATTATCTCCATGCAAAATTGATACTTATTTTGATTCTATCACTTTCAGCTACCATCTTCTTTACATTGGTGTGTCTACTTTTTGGATTCATAGGCGGAGGAGGCAATCCTTTGTTACATGCAGAAAGAATTATCTATGTATTTATTTTTACCATCAATTACTTAAGTTTTGCCGCCTTATTAGCTTTTCTGATGAAGCGTTCTGGTTTAGCCATTATTTTGTTTTTAGCCTATCTAATATTTGAATTTTTTGTCATGAAATTTGTTAATTGGAAATTCAACACCTTTGTAGGGTCTTTACTTCCACTTCAAAGTAGCGACGAATTATTGCCTATGCCCATTTTAAATACACTTAGTCAGGCTACAGGTGGAATTGCGACACCTGTAATGTATAGTATAGGTATGAGTGTTTTTTATATTTCTTCTTATTATCTAATTTTAAGGCACAAATTTTTGAAGTCTGATATCTAATTAATGATTGATAACCTTTAGATTTGCCACAAATCAATATTGTGCCACAAACTAAAAAAAAGAAAGGGAATTTAAAGGTTAAAGAAGAGCCTATCATTCTTATTACCAATGATGACGGTGTAACGGCACCAGGCATAGCAGCTTTAGTAGAAGTGGCTAAACAATTTGGTAGAGTAGTGGTAGTTGCACCTGATTCGCCTCAATCTGGTATGGGACACGCCATCACAATTGGCAAGCCTTTGCGTTTAAATCATGTAAATGTTTTCAATGATATAGAAGCCTATCAATGTTCCGGTACACCTGTTGATTGCGTAAAATTAGCCGTGGATAAAGTATTACATCGCAAACCTGACTTTTGCTTCAGTGGCATTAATCATGGCTCTAATTCTTCTATTTACGTAATTTATTCTGGAACTATGAGTGCTGCGATGGAAGGTGCCATATAAGGTATTCCAGCAGTTGGTTTTTCGTATTTAGATTATAGTTTTGACGCCGATTTTTTGTTGGCTAAACAAGTGGCTTTTGAAGTTATAGAAAATATAATTTCAAATCGAATTCCTCAAAAAGGACTCTATAATGTGAACATACCTAAAATTGCCATAGCAAAATATAAAGGGCTTAAAGCATGTAGACAAGCTAAAGCAAAATGGAACGAAAATTTTATAGACAGATTAGACCCTCAAGGTAAAAAATATTTTTGGTTAACTGGTGAGTTCCAAAATTTAGATAAAGGGAAAGATACGGATGTGTGGGCTTTGGAACATAATTATGCTTCGATAGTGCCTGTTCAATACGACTTGACAAATTATTCCTTGTTAGAATCGATTCAACTTTAATTGATATGATGATTGAAGTGAATCATTTATATAAAAAATTCAAACATGCTGAATTTGCTTCAGTCAATGATTTGAGTTTTCACTTTCCAAAAGGTAAAATTGTTGGTTTCTTAGGACCTAATGGTGCGGGAAAAACGACCACTATTTCTATACTTTCAGGATTACTTAAAGATTACAGCGGCGACATAAAAATTTTAGGACTAAATCCAAAAAATCAAAGTCATCTTATTAAGCAATCGATTGGCATAGTACCTCAACAAATTGCTTTGTATAACTCATTATCTTGTCAAGAGAATCTTGATTATTTTGGTAAATTATATGGGATTCCTTCTGATAAAAGAAAACAAATTATTTCAAATTATTTAGATGCTTTTGGATTGTATGAACATGCGAATAAACTAATTAAAAGTTTTTCTGGTGGCATGAAAAGAAGAGCCAATATTTTAGCAACACTTTTAAATCAACCTAAACTTTTAATTTTAGATGAACCTACAGCAGGGGTGGATGTACAATCTAGAAGTATGATTTTGAATTTTTTGAAACAATATAATCAAGAAGGAAATTCAATTGTGTATACGTCTCATTTATTGGATGAAGCTGAAACCATTTGTGATGAAGTTTTAATCATTGATTCAGGAAAAAAAATAGCACAAGGAACTCCAACTGAATTAATTTCATTATATCAAACCAAAAATCTAGAAGACTTATTTTTAAAACTTACAGGAAATAAAGTGAGAGACTAAATCGTGAAAAGAATTCTAGCTACATATATTAAAGAATGGCATCTTATTCGAAGAGACTTAGGCGGATTAGCCTTATTATTTTTTATGCCTATTCTGTTGATTGTTATAATGGCTTTAGTTCAAGATGGACCTTTTAAGGATTATAAAAATATTAAATTTGAGGCATTATTAATTAATGAAGATCAAGGACGAGTTGCCAATTCATTAATGAGTGGCTTACTTCAAAGTGAACAATTTGACATTGTCGAAAAACAAGATGGCGTATTACTTGATTTGCAATCAGCTCAAAAATTAATTCAATTAGGCAAGTATAAATTTGCAATAATTATACCTAAAGGAATAACTGCCGAAGTGGTAAATAGTGCCAATTCGATTGCGAATGAAATGGGCCGCCAAATGGGCCTACCCGGAAATCTTCCTTACCGAGAATCCAGAGAAGGTATTACTGTTCAGGTAATGTTTGATCCTGTAAGCAAACCTTCTTTTAAACTTGCAATTTTAAATGCAATTGATAAATTAACCACAAAGATTCAATCTGATATCATACTTGAACGTATCGCTAAATTGAATCCGCAATCAGGGCAAGACACCACATTTGATTTAGAGAAAAAGTTACGTTCGGTTTCTGTAAAAGAAATTTCTTCAAGTGCTAAAAAAGAAGAATTAATCAAAATGAACTCTGTGCAACATAACGTTCCAGCATGGGCTATTTTCGGTATGTTTTTTATGGTCATTTTAATTGCCGAAAGTGTGATCAGTGAAAGAGCAGTTGGAAGTTGGACAAGAATAAAATTAATTCCTGGTTCGTTTTCACATATTTTAGGAGGTAAAATGTTATTTTATATCACATTAGGAAATGTACAGTTTTTTGCAATGCTGATGGTAGGTGTTTTTTTTATGCCAGTCATTGGTTTGCCTTCATTACAATTAAATGGTAGTTTCTTCCCATTATTATTGATGGTGACAGCTATTTCTTCATGTGCAACCTCTTTGGGTATTTTAATTGGAACCTTGTTTAACACCACCAATCAAGCTTTACCTGTTGCTGCTATTTCAGTAGTCATCTTATCAGCCATTGGTGGAGTTTGGGTGCCCATTGAAATTTTACCTCCAGCTCTAAAATACTGTTCAGTCATTTCACCTATGCGTTGGGGCTTAGAAGGTATTAATAATATATTTTTACGAAATGGTGGATTAACACAAATTTTCTTGCCTTTATTCATGCTTGGAATCGGTGCCATTCTTAGTTCCCTTATTTCTTGGGGTATCGAACTTAAACGTGCAGATTAAACCCGTTCAAATTTATTTAATTCACTTATATTTGTTTGCTAAAAATACGTACATGAAAAGACTTCTTTTTATACTATCACTGTATCATAAGCGGTTCGGTTTGTCAAGTATTATT
>CAZSUF010000082.1:2789-5842 GCA_964609875.1 uncultured Bifidobacterium sp. | reverse complement strand
ACTATCACTGTTGGTTTTTGTATTTGCGATTCATCTCCATGCTCAGCAAAAGAAGAAAAAGACTGTAGTGAAAAAGAAAACTACTGTTGTAAAGACAGAAGCTATTCCAGAAAATTTAGTATGGTATACGGATGCCAATCAGGCACAGCAATTATCCAATTCACAAAAAAAACCAATTTTTGGTTTCTTTACTGGAAGTGATTGGTGTGGTTGGTGCAGGAAATTACAAAACGATGTTTTTGCCAAAAAGGAATTTATCAAATGGGCGTCAAAAAATGTTATTTTGTTAGAGCTTGATTTTCCAAGGAATAAACAATTAGCTCCTGAATTAGTTAAGCAAAATAATGAATTGCAACAAGTGTTCAAGGTCGCGGGCTATCCAACTATTTGGTTGTTTTATATTACAACTGATGAAACAAGTCAAAAAAAGAATATTAACTCATTGGGGTCTTTAGGTTATCCATCTGGAGCCGAACAAGGGAAGGAAGAAGTGGCTTTTTTGAATACAGCCAATATGATACTCAAAAGCGATAAGAAGTAAATCACTCTTTTAATATTACTTTAAAGTTTATTGACAATTTGGTAATATTCACATCATTCTATGGTAATATCGAACATTTTACTTTGTGTAAAAATTAGATATGCTTTATGCTCATTCGAATTCAACCATCGAATCTAAAATAAGCCAGCAACTAGGTAAAAGGCAAGAAATTTATGAGATAGATATTAGAAAAGTTAAAACTTTAGAGGATTTAGATTTAATTGTAATTCCAGATCAGCAAAAGGTTTTACTCTATTCATTTCAACAATTATCATACTATAAACATTTACCCACTTTTCTTGAGGAATGTAAAGCGGTTGATTTGCTCATTCAGTATGCCAAGTTGAAGGATATCGAACATGTAGTACTGATTACATATCCTGGGGCTTACTTCAATTCAGGAAATTTATTTTTACAACATAAAGGCATCATTGAACAGAAATTTGTGTCTTCTGAAATCCCATGTACTTTATTAAATATGCAAATTATTGTAGATAAAGAATCTAATTTAAGTAACATTCATCAATTATTTTACGACAAAGATTCAGCTCATTATTTAATACCTAAAAAGCAAAATCAAGTTGTTTATAGTATAGATTTGTTTAAGCTTGTTCAAGTAATTGAATCGGCCATTTTGTGCAAAAATGAAGGGAAATTTGATGTCTTCACAAAAATTTCTAGCCTTCAATCCTTATTAGCTTCTTCTAACATTGCAATAGAAAGAATTTCACCAACTTATTTATATTTTAAAAGCTTTTTAGGAACCTATATGACCTCGACAATGTTGGAAGTTTTCTTATTGCCTTTGGTATCTATGCAAATATTCAGAACTGAAAAGCAATTTGGCATTCATCTTTTCGACGAACAAATCGATCAAGAATCAAATTCAGAACAGATAAATATTTTTTATGAAAGGAAAATAGCACATACTCAAGGCCTGTTAGAAGGCGTTTTTCAATTCGGGTAACAATTTGGTAATGTTACGGTAACATAATCATAATTCCTTATCAAAGTATTTTGGAAGCAAAAGTTAGTCCTTTGCAACTTATTATTTTAATAAATTCCTTAATATGAATAAGTTTTTCATTTTTATTTGTTTTCTAAGTCTTGGATTCACTGCAAAAGCAAACAATGGTAAAATTGAAGGTAAGGTAGTTGATGAAAAAAATTTACCTATTACTGGAGCTATAGTTAAATTAGACGGCACAGCCATAGGGGCTTCTACAGATTTTGATGGAAAATATTTATTGAAAAATATTCCAATGGGGAATTATTCCATGACCATCAGTTATGTTTCTTATGATAAGAAAGTGATTTCTGATATCAAAGTTGAAAACGAAGGTATTCAAACGATTAATGTGAGTTTGACTAAGTCAAGCAAAAACCTGGGAGGTGTTACAGTAAAAGCTTCCATAAAACGTGAAAATTTAAATGCACTCCTTATTCAACAGAAAAACTTAGCAACTATTTCAGATGGTGTTTCTGCTGAAAGTATTAAAAGAACGCCGGATCGTAGCTCTGGTGATGTGTTGAAAAGAATTAGTGGAGTAAGTATCACCGATGGCAAATTTGCAGTTGTTCGAGGTTTGATGGATAGATATAATTTAGCCATGTTGAATGGCTCGATTTTGCCAAGTTCAGAATCAGACAGAAAAGCTTTTTCGTTTGATATGTTCCCATCGAATATGCTAGATCAAATTGTAATTGTTAAAGCCGCTACACCAGATATGCAAGGTGAATTTGCAGGTGGAGTTATTGAAATCATCAGCAAAGATATCCCAACGCAGAACTTTCTTCAAGTGCAAATTGGAACTGGCATTAATACTAAAGGAACATTTAAATCCTATAATGATTCTAAAAATGGAAAGCTAGATTGGCTTGGAATTTCTGATAATTCAAGAAAGCTTCCAGAAAGCTTTCCTACAACAGATTCATTTAGCAGCAACACTTATAGCAATGAGAAAAAATATGAAGCAACAAATAGCTTAGAGAATAATTGGAGTATGCGCAGACTCAAATCCATGATGCCAAATCGTGTGATGCAAATTTCTGGAGGATTTTCTAAAGAATTCAAGAAAGAAACTGTCTTGGGAGTAATTGCTGCAGTTTCATATAACCGTTCACAACGATTGAATATCGTAGACAGAAAAGAATATGAAATAGGTAGCACACCCACAGCATTATACACTGACACCGTAGCTCGTGATCAAGTTTTAGCAGGCGCCTTATTGAATATTGGACTTAAATTACAAGGTAAGCATAAAATTAATTTTAGAAATATGCTCAATGCAAATAGTGAAGATCAAACCATCACTAGGTATGGTGAAAATATTATCAACCAACAATTAATCAAAGCCAATGCCTTTTATTTTAATTCAAATAGATTATTAAGTTCTCAGTTAAGTGGCGATCATATCCTTACTAAATACAAAATTAAATTGCAATGGAATGGAGCCTTTCATGATATTCTCAGAAATGTGCCTGATTTTAGAAGAATGTATTATGTAAAAAA
>CAZSUF010000082.1:0-2744 GCA_964609875.1 uncultured Bifidobacterium sp. | reverse complement strand
TGGACAGCAAATATTCCTATCAATCGTGGATCTCCACTTTACGCAGGAAAATTTTATTCAGTTTTAAAAGAGAAAGTATATAATGGTCGTGTAGATGTGTCTTTGCCCTTTGAAGTTTTACATACCCCACAATTATTGAAAGTAGGTGTTTATTACCAAAACAAAAATCGAACTTTCGATTCAAGAGTATTAGGTTATGCAGTGTCAAAAATTAGTACTTTCAATAATCAATACCTTGATTTGCCACAGGAGCAAATTTTTGGTCAACAATACATTGGAGATAAAGGCTTTAGAATTGATGATATCACTGAACCTTCAAATCGTTACACCGCAAAGTCTTCATTTAAGGCTGCTTATGTGATGTTAGATAATTCATTATTTAAAATTTTAAGAGTTGTATACGGAGTTCGTATTGAAAATTTCGAACAAGAACTTAATTCTTCCATCATGAAAGGAGTTCCTTATCAAGTAAAGAAAAACAATACCAATCTTCTTCCTTCTTTAAATATGACTTATGCATTAAATAAGAAAACGAACTTAAGATTCTGTGCTTCTCAAACCTTATCCAGACCAGAGTTTAGAGAATTGGCGCGCTTTACATTCTTCGACTTTAATACAAACTCTGTATTATTAGGAAATGAAAATTTAGAGCAAACTAAAATTCAAAATTATGATGTACGTTATGAAGTATATCCAGGTAAAGGCGAATTATTGTCTGCATCACTTTTCTACAAAAGATTTGATTCACCTATCGAACAATATGTAAAAAGCTTTAGAGATAGAAGTTACCGAAATGCCAAACTCGCAAACAGTTATGGAATAGAAATTGAAGGACGTAAAAGTTTCTCCTTTCTCACAAATCAAGATAAATCTTGGTGGAATTATTTAACCGTATTCGGAAACGTAGCTTTCATTAAATCAAAAGTAGAATTTAAAGCAGAAGAAGCAGCTACAAACAAATCAAGACCTATGCAAGGTCAATCTCCTTATCTTGTGAATGTTGGAACTTCATTTATTCATCCTGATCATGGATTTGGCTTGACTTTATTATATAACAGAATAGGAGAAAGACTTTTCGAAGTTGGTACTATTCAAGTGCCTTATCCTGATGTATACGAAAAAGCTAGAGATATTGTTGATTTGCAAATCAGCAAAACCTTCTATAAAAAGCTAGAAGTGAGATTAAGCTATGGAGATATTTTAAAACAACCTTTTGTCTATTATCAAAATGATGATTTCGGAAGTAAATACAAAAAATCAAGCAATATCATAGCACAAACCAATATTGGTTCTTCGATCGGCTTATCTGCAACTTACAAATTTTAAAATAGTATTCATTACATTATTAAGGCAATCCAAAGGGTTGCCTTTTTTTATTGACATTTAAATAATCTTTAGGTAATGATTGAATAATATACAACGTTTAGGTAATCTTTAGGTAACAATTAGATAATATATAACCCATTCCTTTGCAACATAAAATTATAAAAATGAAGAGAATTTTTACCGCACTTGCCTTGATGGCTTTTTGGATGACAGCAAACGCTGCAGCACCTGTTAAAACAATTTCAGGAAATATTACCGGAAATGTAAATTGGAATTTTGATACAGTTTACCTACTTCTAGGTAAGGTATATTTAAAGGCCGGAGCTACTTTAACAATCGCTCCAGGTACTATCATTAAAGGTGATTATTCTACACCAGGTTCTGTATTGATAGTAACTCGTGGCGCTAAATTATTTGCTGTTGGAGAAGCAACTCGTCCAATTATCTTCACATCAAGTAGAGCTGCCGGAGCAAGAGCTACAGCTGATTGGGGCGGAGTTGTTATCGAAGGAAACGCCAAAGTAAATGTACCTGGTGGTGTAGGCACTGTAGAAGGTGGTAATTTATCTAACCCTGATGGAACAACTTCTGACGGACAATACGGTGGTTTAAATGATTTAGATAATAGCGGCGAATTAAAATATGTTCGTATCGAATTTGCTGGTTATCCTTACGCTGCAAATAACGAATTAAATGGATTAACACTAGGTGGTGTTGGTAGTGGGACAAAAATTTCTTATGTACAAGTTAGTTATGGTTTTGATGATGCATTTGAATTTTTTGGTGGTACAGTGAGTGCAGACCATTTAGTTAGTTTCAGAGGGAACGATGATGATTTTGATACTGATTTCGGGTTTAGAGGTAAAGTACAATTTGGTGTTGCCTTGCGCGATACAGCAGTTGCTGATGCAGTGTCTGGCGCCAATGGTTTTGAAAGTGATAATGATGGAACAGGTACTGCTAGTGGACCAAAAACAAGTGCTGTATTTAGCAACATGACTATGATCGGACCAAAATGGGATGGTAGCAATTCCTATAATTCTAATTTCAAATCAGGTGCACATATCAGAAGAAATTCTGAGCAAAGCATCTTCAATTCAATTTTCATGGGATGGCCAACAGGCTTGAAAATCGATGGAGATAGCTGCCACAGAAATGCAGATAGCTCATGGTTAGCTTTACAAAATAATATTGTTTCTGGTTCAAATTTATTTTTAGATTCTATCGGACCCGCTGCAAACACATGGCCTATCAGTGCTTGGTTTAATGCAGCCGCTAATTCAAATACAATTTACTCAGCTAACACAAGTGTGATGCTTACTAGTCCTCACTCTTATTCTGCACCAGATTTCAGACCAAGTGCAGGTTCACCAGCCTTAACAGGTGCTAGCTTTACACATGCTAGATTGGCTGGCTTC
>CAZSUF010000081.1:1662-14098 GCA_964609875.1 uncultured Bifidobacterium sp. | reverse complement strand
GATGAAAAGTCTGGCTCAGGGATATTTATGTTTAGATAATTATAAACGTTTTTACAAAGAGTATTCACTATTAATTTAAAAAAAATGCCACAAAAAATTGTGGCATTTTTTAATATACAAAACAAAGACTAACGTTGAACTACAAATCGTTTCACCATACCTGCATGTGTCTTCACAAAGTAAATACCATTAGACAAGTGTTTGATATCGATACGGATTTGTTTAGATTGAATATTTTCTTGTATGATTACAATTTTAGATTCAATATCTGTAATGGTTATATTTTCTAAGATATGATTGCTTTTTAATTCAATCATATACTGAGCAGGATTTGGATAGATATTCAATTCATTCAAATCTTTTGTATAAGTTGGATTTACTATGGTATTGATGGTTTCGTTGGTGATAATCGGTGAGTTATAATCAAAATAAATAGCTGCTTTGTTTTTAATAACTGTACCTATGGTATTACTTGATTTTTGTTGAATACTGTACATAATAAATCCATTACTTGCTTGCATATTGGTTCCGCTATCTGGCAACATTATATTGTCAAATTTAAATTTGAGAATATGACCATCAATGATTTCTATTTTATAAGGGTGGCTAAATCCAAGTACTTTAAATGTATTGATATCAAGTTTGTCGCTTAAAGTATCCATGATATAAATATTGTAAGCTGTGGCAGTGCCTGTATTTTGAAAACGAATTCTATAATCTAAAGTTTTATCTTGTAACCCAATAGCTCCATTAGATCCAATGCCTGCTGGTTCTACAGATTTGTCATTCGGATCAAAGGAAGTTGCGACAACTTTAGTAATGCAATCCGAATTATTTTGCATATTCAAATCAGTATAGTTTAGTGGTGTTAATGTAGCACAAGAAGTTAACATAGAGCCCATAGTTAAGGTTGTAGGTACATCTAAATACACAAGTATTTCGTTGCCCATATTATTCCACCAATAACTATTTGGAGGCACAGTTACAAACCAAGTTAAGGAATCACCATTGGGTGTTGATGTAATATTATTTGGTGCTGGAATAGAATTGTTGAAATTCAAAGAGTCATTTATAACAAGTGTAACTTTATTTTGAACTGAATATGGCGAAGGATTCACCGTTTCTAATTTTATCCAAGCTCCCATCGATGTCGGAGCAACTCCAGGAACGTATTGTGTGCCTATCATGTATAAATACTCATCAATTAATATGCTTGCAGAATCTTTAAAATTGATATTAATTGCATTCGGATTTAAGGAGTTAATATTAACTGAAGTTGGCTGAGAACAACTATTTTGATAGAATGTGCTTGGGAGGATTTCTGTAATATTATGGGTGCCTAAGGGTACATTTGAAAATTGATAGTATCCACTGGGGTCAGTGAAAGCAATATCACCAGTTGATAAATTAATTTGTCTATTGTTTATATAATAATCTGATCCATTAAAACTACAATCTGAATTATCATCTACATAAACATAACCTGATACCGTACCGCAATTATTTCCAGTCACACCAATGGTATCCATCCAAGTGGTACAGTCTCCATTAATGTCTGTTATGAGTACACTATAATTTCCTGAATTAACATTAGTTAAATCCTGATTGCTACTACCATTACTCCATAAATAAGTAATACCTGCAGATGGCGTAACTGTTAAGTCTATAGAACCATCGCCGCTAAACAAACAGCTTTCATCATAGTCTGTGCTTGTAATAGCAGCACTTAGGAGATTACTTATTTGAAAAGATGTATTTGTTCCTGAAGTAATACATCCATTGGCATCCACTATATTTACTGTATAGGTGTTTGAAGCGCTTATAGGAAAGATACCTGTTGAATTAGACATGTTTCCGGGTAACAAAGTATATTGATATCCATTAACTCCTCCAGTTCCAATAGCTAAAAGATTGGTATGATTCCCACAAATAACACTATCTCCAGATAGTATGATTCCAAGGGGTAAAGGCTGAGTGAGCATAATTGTGTATGACTGCGGACAAAGGGTGGCGTCATCTACAACCACGGTGTATATGCCTGCGCTAAGATTGTTAAACACATTCGTGTTTCCCATAGGTACATTATTTAAAGTGTAAGTGTATGGAGGTGTTCCTCCAAAAGTATTCATAGCAATCATGCCATTATTCAAGCCATTACATGTTGGATTTATAGTATTATACCCAGAGGTGGCTGCAACTAAATTCAAAGTAGAAGTCATGCTACACCCATTTGCATCAGTAGCTGTAATAGTATATATTGAATTATTACAAAGCCCACTAATTGTATTTCCTACTATACTTGTAGACATGCTAGGCGTAATTGAATAAGTGTAATTTCCAGATGGAATCATATTGATGGTTGCTGTTGAACTACAATTACATGCGATATTTGTTGAAATTGAACCTATACTAAAATTGGTCGTATTATTCATTGAAACACTGGTGGATGATGTACAGCCATTTGCATCGATAAGCGTTATGTTATATACTCCTGAACACATATTAGTGAATCCATTATTATTGACCAGAATAGGTCCGGGAGGACTAATTTGATAGCCATATGGAGGAAAACCACCCACTATGTTAGTTTGAATAGAACCATCACAGCCAGGCACGCAACTCGGATTAGTGAAATTTGTTATGTTTATTGTTGGAATCGGATTCTGTGCTAATTGCACAGAAGTTGAACTAGTGCATCCATTTGCATCACTTACAGATATGGTATATGTAGTATAGGCACATAGGCCAGTTGCAGCTCCAGTATTTTGATTAATGCCATTAAATGTATTTGGAGTAATACTATAAAAATAAGGCGGAGTGCCACCACTACCTATTGATTGTGCAGTGCCATCACACCCAGGCATGCATGAAGGCTGAGTAGTTGCAAAAATAGAATTTGAAACTAAAGATGGACCTGTAACTGAAACAGTGGCAAATGATGTATTTGAATTTCCATCAGTTGCAACTACAGTATAGTTAGTGCCGGCGCATAATCCAGCTATTTGTCCATTATTAGGGTCTATTATTCCCCCTCCAGCTAAGGAGTAGGTTATAGGAGGTGTTCCAGCACTTGCTGCTTGAGCTGTTCCATCACAAGAGCCAAAACAACTTTCATTGTTTATTACTGTAATACTCACTTGAGCATGTAGTTGTACTTGAAGTAGAATAAAGAAACATGAGAATAAAATGGCTAGATTTTTCATAACTTTTTAGTTTAGAATTTAAAGTTAGAATCCTCTTTTTAGTTATGCAAGTAAGTCAACATTTTATGACATTGATATGACGCAGATAAAGTAGTTGCTGTATTTTATGACATTCAGATGACTTGAACTTAATGCTTTTCTTTTCTCACATTAGGTTTTACATAGTCTGTATTTTCTGAAAAATCAGTATACCTAACTGGCTTTTTATTTTTGCCATAAGGCCATTCAGGGCTTATCTGTTTTTGTGTAACATGCGGCCATGTCTTCATTTTAGCCTCAATATACACGCTATCTTTTTTGCTTAAATATTCTCTTTCATATACAATTTCATCTACCTGATATTCTACAATTTTATTGATCTCTTTGGTTTGGGTGTCGTAATATGTCCAAAAACCATGTCGTACACTTCCTGCATCAGTTTTAATGGTAATTTTATTAAATTGATTGGTTATTGGGTCTTCTACTTCGATGGTATCAAACACTTTATTAGAGTTAAGTGCTAAAAAATGACCAATACAAAACAAACTGCCATCTTCATAATATTTAGCTTCGCCATCTTTATTTCCTTTTTTATAAAACTCGTCAGAAAGTATTCGGCCGTCTAAGGTAAAATTTTGCCATCGACCGATCTTGATATTATTTACATAAGACCCATATTCAAAATAGCCGTTTTCTCCATAATGCTCAGCATGCTCTATGAGCCATTTTCCATGTCTCATTTGTTTAGCATCTAATTGGTTGATCGTATCACCATTGTCAAGAACTTCAAATGAAACAATGGGCGCCATAATATTGGATTCTACATTTTTTTTCTTTTGGGCAAAAGTTGACATTGGATGTGAAACAACAGCACAGAGTAAGAATCCAACAAGAAGTTTAAGTGGGTTTGATAGATAAGGCACAATAAAATAGTTCAATTATCTACAATAATACTGAAATCATTCTATTTTTGGCTAAACTAAAATGGTAATGAGAAAAATGATCTTTTATACGGGATGAATTGCGGCAACGATTGTAGCGAAAAGCCCGCACCCACGCTTGGGTTTCGCGTGGGGTGGACTTGTAGCGAAAAGCGTGTCTGCCGCCCAAATAATACTTAATACAAGTTTAGTAAAGTTCTATTCCTTAATCACTACAGTTTGATGTAGTACACAACATATTTTAATGAAGAAATTAATTTGTCTCTTATGTTTTTATAGCCTGACAGCCACAATAGGCATGGCTCAAACACCTACACAAGATAGGATTTCTTCATATACTACCTATGTCGAATCGCCTAGTCCTTTTAATGGATTATCTTTTAGAAATATCGGACCAACGATCATGAGTGGTAGAGTAACTGATGTAGAAGTGAATCCAAACAATCCCAATGAGTTTTATATTGCCTATGCGAGTGGTGGGGTTTGGCATACACAAAATAATGGTTTGTCGATGAATCCGATTTTTGATCATGAGGCAAGTATGACGATAGGTGATATGGCTATGGATTGGAAGACTGGAAAACTTTGGGTGGGAACTGGTGAAGTAAATTCTTCAAGGTCGTCTTATGCAGGTACAGGAATGTATTATACCCAAGATACAGGTAAAACATGGGTGCATGCGGGTTTAGAAGAAAGTCACCATATTGGGAAAGTTGTTTTGCATCCCTCAAACGCTAATATTGCATGGGTTGCAGTATTGGGGCATTTGTATACTGCGAATCATGAAAGAGGTATTTACAAAACACTCGATGGTGGCAAAACTTGGAAACAAACATTATTTGTGAATGATACCACGGGTTGTTCTGAATTTGTTTTAGATCCAACGAATCCTCAAATTGCCTATGCTAGCTCTTGGACCCGCACCCGCAAAGCTTGGAATTTTAATGGAAGTGGCGAGGGGAGTGCTATTTATAAAAGTACCGATGGAGGTGAAAGTTGGAATAAAATCACTGATGGGAATAATGGATTTCCACAAGGAGTTGGCGTGGGTAGAATAGGTTTAGCGATTTCGGCCTCTGCGCCCAATAAAATATATGCCATTCTAGACAATCAATTTAATCAAGAAAAAAAGAAGCAGGATAAAGATCAATTGAAGGCAAAGGATATTGAGCGTATGAATCAACAAAGTTTCCTTCAATTGAGCGATAAGAAACTTGAAGATTTTTTGCGAAAGAATGGGTATCCAGAAAAGTATTCAGCTATAAGCGTAAAAGAAGATGTGAAACTAAAAAAGTACACAGTGCAAGATGTGGCAAATTGGATTTTAGGAGATGCCGATCATAATTTATTTGATACAGAAGTGATAGGTGCAGAACTTTATCAAAGTATAGATGCTGGAAAAACGTGGAAGAAAACTCACACAGAAATTTTAGAAGGGGTTGTGTTTACTTATGGATATTACTTCGCTACTATTGCTGTATCTCCAACGAATTCTGACAAATTATTTATTGCAGGCTATCCAATTGTCATGAGTCAAGATGGAGGAAAAACTTTTAAGCAAATAGATGGAGATAACTGTCATCCAGATTATCACAGAATTTGGATTAATCCCAACAATGATAAGCACATCATTGCAGGAAATGATGGCGGGGTGAATATAACTTACGATGATGGAGCACATTGGTTCAAGGCGAATAATCCGGCTGTTGGTCAGTTTTATGCGATTGCAGTAGATGAGGCAAAGCCTTATAATGTGTACGGAGGATTGCAAGATAATGGCACATGGACGGCTCCCTCAACAACCATTGAGAATACAGCTTGGCATCAAAGTGGTCAAAATGCGTATAAAAATATAGGTGATGGAGATGGCATGCAGGTGCAAGTTGATACAAGAGATAATCAAACAGTTTATGTAGGATATCAGTTTGGCAATTATTTTAAAATCAATAAAAATAATGGGGATGCTTCACCCATAAAAGCCATAAATGATATTGGACAAAAATCATATAGATATAATTGGCAAACACCCATTTGTTTGAGTAAGCATCATCAAGATATTTTTTACATAGGATCAAACCATTTTCATCGTTCCTTGCATCAAGGTGAATCTTTAGAAACCTTAGGTCAAGATTTAACTCAAACAAAAAATAAAGGAAATGTACCTTTTGGCACATTAACTACTATCAGTGAAAGCCCCTTGAAATTTGGTTTAATTTACACAGGTAGCGACGATGGTTTGATTCATGTGAGTAAAGATGGGGGGAATACTTGGTCGAGAATTAGTGCAACCTTGCCTTCAAACTTATGGGTAAGCAGGGTGGTCGCTAGTCAACATAAAGAATCAAGAGTCTATGCTACATTGAATGGATATCGTGCAGATGATTTTAACGCTTATGTTTATGTAAGTGAAGATTATGGAAAAAATTGGAAACAACTTGGAAAGCAACTTCCCTTAGAGCCTGTAAATGTGATTCGTGAAGATGCTAAGAATGAAAATATTTTGTATGTAGGAACTGATAATGGTTTATATGTTACTGTCGACAGAAATAATTTTGTGTCATGTAAAGGTGATTTGCCGAGAGTAGCCATTCATGATATTGCCATCCAACAAAGAGAAAATGATATTGTTTTGGGAACCCATGGTCGTTCTATTTACATCGGGAAATTAGATTTGATACAAAAATATCCAACGATTAAAGATCAGCCTTTGGTTTTGTTTCCTTTGGATACTGTCGAGTATATGGCAGATTTAGGGAAGAAGCAAGCAGTGTATCAGGAACCTTTCAGTTATGATTTATTGATTCAATTTTATACCTTGGATAAAGATTCAACAGAATTTAGTTGTAAAATCATGAATTCGAAAAAGCAACTCGTGCATACTTTTAAGCACAAGGGTGTTTATGGGATGAATACTATGAAGTATAATGTACAAATTGATGAAGTTATGGCAAAAAAAATGTTTAAAGAGCTTCAGCTGGCTGACGATCATAAATTCTATCTTCCAGCAGGAAATTATTGGATTGAATTATCAGATGGCCGTGGAAATATAAAAGTTGAACCATGGGTTTATTTAAAGAAAGCTGATTAAGATAAGATGAGTTCTATTTCGCGATGCTGAAATTGTTTGATTTTCGAATTGACTTCAATTTCTATTCTGCCATCTTTATTGACACCAATTAATTTCCCTTTAAAAAATTCATAGTTTTTTTTGAAATTGATTTCCTCGCCAACATGCATCAGCAATTGATTATAGTAATTCAGTAATTCAGATTCGTTTTGGCTGAATTTCTGAAAATAGGTATTAATCCACTTTAAAAGAGTTTTGTTTACCTGTTTTATCTTGAACTCCTTTTTCGTTTCCACCAAGATGGAAGTGGCTCGATTTAAATCTTCGAAATTACTTTGATTAATATTTAAGCCAATTCCGATGACGGCATGACTCCAAGAAACACCTCGAATTTGATTTTCGATCAAAATGCCAGCAATTTTGCGTTTTCCTGCATAAATGTCATTCGGCCATTTAATACTGACATCTTGTAAAAGATACTGTTGAATCAAGGTATCCGCCACCGCAAGGCAAGCCATGGTGTTTAAGAGGAATTGTTTTTCTAGAGGAAACCCATGTGTATCAAGGATTATAGAGCATAAGAGGTTTTTACTTTCTTGTGCTTGCCATATATTTCCATGTTGCCCTTTACCATTTGTTTGAAAATCTGCAAGAATGGCCATACCATGTTCTGCCATTCCTTCATTGATGAGTCTCATGGCATAGTTATTGGTACTGTCTATCTCGGATAATTCGATAATTAAATCTCCTATTGGCGAAGTTTTCAGCATTCGCTACATTTGTTTAGATTTGTAAATTATTTAAAGTTCGCCACACCACAAAAATTTTTTTAGCTTCTTGAAAACAACTACTGACGAAAAGAGATCAAAGCCTACCCGGTTAACGCAAAATAGCAAGATTGTAAAGACAATTCTAGCAGCTATATCAGAGAAAAAAGGCGAGGAAATTATTTCCCTAAATTTGAAAAAAATACCAGAAGCCGTAGCTGATTATTTCATTATTTGTGAAGCAAGTAATGTAAATTTAGTAAAGGCTATTGCTGATAATGTAGAAAAAAAAGTCAGGGAAGAATGTGGGGAGAAGCCTTTTAGATTTGAAGGAAAACAAGGTGATAAATGGGTGCTCATTGACTTTGTGGACGTAGTTGTACATTGTTTAATGAGTGATATAAGAGGGTTTTATAACCTTGAAGATTTATGGCAAGATGCCGAAAAAAAAGAACATCAATAATAAATAGCAGTCGCTAGAAAGCATGGAAGACAATAAAAAACCTACAGGGAATATACCCTCCTCGAATAAGAAAGGTCCTAAATTTAATTTGTATTGGATTTATGGGCTTTTTGCCGTTGCCTTAATTACCCTAAATTTTTGGAACAAAGATTTAACAAATAATTCTAAAGAAGAATCATTTCAAACTATAAATCAGCAATTCATCAGTAAACATTTAGTGGATAGCATGGTTGTGTATCCCAAATCTGTTGAAGTTTATTTAGACTTAGATAGTTTGAAATTGCCAGCATATAAAAGCTTGGTCGAGAAATTGGGTAAAAGTATGCGCGGGCCACAATATACTTTTTCGATAGGCAATGTGGAGCAATTTAGAGATGATATGGCAGAAGCACAGAAAGACTTTGCCATGAATGAAAAAATTCAAATCACCTATGCAGAAGATGCCAAGAGTGGTTGGTTGGGCTTTTTGCTTCAGTTTATTTTGCCAATAGTCATCATGATTGGATTATGGGTATTAATTATGCGTAAAATGGGCGGAGGTGCTAGTGGTGGTGGCCCTGGTGGAATTTTTAATATTGGCAAATCCAAGGCACAGCTTTATGACAAAGGCACAAAAGTTAGCATAACTTTCAATGATGTTGCAGGCTTAGATGAAGCTAAGGAAGAGGTGATGGAGATTGTAGATTTCTTGAAACATCCTAAAAAATATACAGCGCTTGGTGGCAAAATTCCTAGAGGTTGTTTGTTAGTTGGACCTCCAGGTACTGGAAAAACCTTGCTCGCAAAAGCCATGGCTGGTGAAGCTCAAGTTCCTTTTTTTAGCATGAGTGGATCTGATTTTGTAGAAATGTTTGTGGGTGTAGGTGCTAGTCGAGTGAGAGATCTATTTAAGCAAGCTCGTGAAAAATCACCTTGTATTATTTTTATTGATGAAATTGATGCGATTGGAAGAGCAAGAGGTAAGAATCAAATGATGTCAAATGACGAGCGTGAAAACACCTTGAACCAAATGCTTGTTGAAATGGATGGTTTTAGTGGGGATAGTGGTATCATTGTATTGGCTGCTACAAACAGACCAGATGTGCTTGATACAGCCTTGTTAAGACCAGGTCGTTTTGATAGACAAATTTCTATTGACATTCCTGATCTTGCAGGTAGAGAAGATATTTTTAAAGTGCATTTAAAAGGAATCAAAACAGCCGCTGGTCTAGATATTCATAAGTTAGCTGCACAAACTCCAGGTTTTGCAGGTGCTGATATTGCCAATGTATGTAACGAAGCTGCCTTAATTGCTGCAAGAAAAGGAAAGGTAGAAGTAAATATTGACGACTTCAATGATGCCGTAGATAGAATTGTGGGTGGACTTGAAAAGAAGAATAAAATTATTTTGCCAGACGAGAAAAAAGTAATTGCTTATCATGAGGCTGGTCATGCTGTTTCAGGTTGGTTTTTAGAACATGCTTACCCTTTAGTTAAAGTTACTATTGTGCCACGAGGAGATGCTGCATTAGGTTATGCGCAATACTTGCCTAAGGAAAAATATTTGACACTTAAAGAGGAAATCGAAGATCGTATGGCTATGGCTTTAGGTGGTCGTGCTGTAGAGGAGTTAGTTTTTGGTAAAATTTCTACAGGCGCTTTAAGTGATTTGCAACAGGTTACCAAAATGGCTTATGCCATGGTAAGAATGCCAAAATTGGGAATGTATCTTTTTATGATCCTCAAAATGAAGGAAGCTTCCAAAAACCTTATTCAGAAGAAACTGGAAAAATTATTGACGATGAAGTGAGACTTTTGTCTGAAAGAGCTTACCAACGTGTCAAAGACTTATTAATTGCTAGAATGTCTGAAGTGAAAATAATTGCTGAAGAATTATTAAAGAAGGAAGTTTTATACAAAGACGATTTGGAGCATTTAATAGGCAAAAGACCTTTTGAAGAAGTAAGTATTCATGATGATGCGATCATTGAGGTTTTAACTGAAACTTCTGCTCCCATTAAAGAAGGCGATAACCAAGCAAATGCATAGAGATCATGGCTGTAAATTCTAAGGAAAAAATTTTAGGCGCCATTCGAAAATCATTGGATGAAAACAAGTTGCCTATGCCATTTCCCGAAGCTGATAAGGCAGATAATTTTTTTGTGCAAGATGAAATAAGTTTAGAAGAAAAATTTGCCATCGAATTTTCGAAACTGGGAGGCAAATTTGTGTATTGTGCCAACGAAGCTGAAATGATACTGCAGTTGCAAGCTCTTAGCGATACCATGAAATGGAATCAGATTCATGTAAGAGATACTTTTTTACTTGAGTTGTTTAAACAGCACCAATTAGATTTTATACAAAATGGTGAAAATTTAGCAGATATAAGTGTTGGCTTATCTATGTGCGAATGTTTAGTGGCACGAACCGGATCTGTGCTATTAACGGGAGCGCAAGAATACGGTCGTACTTTGCCGGTTTACGCACCTATACATATTGCTTTTGCCTTCACGAATCAATTGGTTTTAGACATTGCAGATGGGATTCAATTTATTCAAGAAAAGTATCGGGGTAATTTACCTTCCTTAGTAAGTTTAACCACTGGTCCGAGCAGAACAGCAGATATTGAAAAAACATTAGTTGTGGGTGTGCATGGACCAAAAGAAGTATATGTATTTTTAGTAGATCAAGAATGGAAGGCTGAAGCAAATGATTAATTTCATTTTTATAAAGCTGAATGATTTGAAACAATTCTTTGATTATTCTTCTTCATTGTATTTCATTTTGTTACACTAAAATTTTCTGCCTAATGGATATTACCATCAACACTCCAGCTATTTTGTTTCCAGCAATCAGTTTAGTATTGCTAGCCTATACAAACCGTTTTCTTGGACTCACGAGCGTGGCTCGTAAACTTCATGAAAAGTATAATGAGGATCTCGATAATCAAAGATTGCATGCTCAAATAAAAAGTTTACGGTATCGAATTGTGTTAGTGAGAAGAATGCAATTCATGGGAGTTACAAGTTTTCTGTTATGTATCGTATCTACCTTTTTTATTTATATTGATCAAATCAAATGGGCAAACATAATCTTCGGTACTTCACTCGTTTGTATATTTATTAGCCTGATTTTTTCTTTAATTGAAATCACGCAAAGCACTAAAGCCTTAGAAGTTGAGCTCAGTGATATGGAAGATATAGAGCATGAGAGTATTGTTGATTACATTAAGCAAAAGATGGATGAATAGTTAATTACTACTGAAATTCCTTGCTTCGAAATAAAAAGGTTTAACTCAAATTGCGGCTTACTTATACTTATTTTAAATGTACCAGAGTTAAATGTTATGATTGCACATGAAACAAAAGCTGTTCCAAATTCAAGAAAATGTCGAGACTCCTTGATTATTCAGTTTGTATACAGATTATTGTTTGAACGATAGACTGTGGCAAGGATTGTAGTGAAAAGCCCGCATCCCGAGAGGCGTTACCCAGATTATTTTGCAATACAAACTCTAGCCGATTCGGGAGAGGACTTGCAACGAAAAGCCTGTCCGCCACCCAAATCAAAAAAAAGTCGAATCGGTAAATTGTTACTCTAAGGGAAGCAATACCGTATACATTCTTCCTTTGGTGTTATTCAAGAATTTATCGCGCATCCAAGGATTCAGCATCTTTAAGGTTTTGTAATTCGTGCCTTTGCTTTTTGCATAAGAAACCAAACTGCCAATACCACCATAAATAGTTTCTTTTCTCACCTTCAAGGGTTGATATACATCGTCTTCTTCAAGGTTGAATCCTGAAGCTTTAGGATTAGATAAAATATATTTCAATGCAGCAATACGAAATATATAACGCATGGTTTCCTCAGGCAAAAGCACATTGTAAAAGCTTGTTTCACCCTGACTTGTGAGTGCGCTATTCATTCCACCCATACCGCAATTATAAGAAGCTGCAGCGGATGTCCAATTGCCAAATTTTGCATAAGCATCTTTCAAATATTTGCAAGCAGCATCGGTAGCTTTTTCTGGATTATAT
>CAZSUF010000081.1:0-1640 GCA_964609875.1 uncultured Bifidobacterium sp. | reverse complement strand
ACCGCTCCAGCTTTAGAAGTCTGATTTTGTAAAGCACTTTCTGCAATGCATAAATATTTAAAATCATCAGGTACGTTATTAGCTTCTAGTCTTTTTTCTATCATCGGTAACCATCGATTCATTAATTTGATGATATATGAGGTGGAGCCTTGCATGAAGGTGTTCACTAATAATTCTCTGTCAAATCTTTCGCGTACATCCCAAAGTTGCAAAGGCATTTTTTCACCAAACAAAGAAAATGTTTTGGGAATATCAGGAGTATAGACTTCTATTTGATTTGAATTACTCACACGATCTTCAGGCATATCGTTGTTTTTGTACCTTGGATTGTTTTGCGCTAGTGCAGCCGTGTATAGGTTTACAGCAAATAAGAATAAAATAATTTTTTTCAACATAATGAATTTAAAAATGAATGAATGTGTTTAAATAGCTACGGCTTTCTTTTTGTAAATAGGCACTGTGCTGCAAGGTTCGCCGTACATAATACTTTTTACCACAGATTTTAATTTGACTGTAATCGCAGCATACATACTTTCTGGTATCGGAATATCCCCGCATCCTTTGATCACTAATCGTTGATCTGCAAAGTTAGTCGTATCAAGATGCTGTATTTGTATGAGGGCAAATTGAATCTTGCAACTTTCAGGATCACCTGTTTGTATGGATTGAGCTTCAGTCTGTAAGTAAGAGGCTACAAGCATATAGGCCCATACTGGAATAATGGCATCAGCGCTGCATGTGATGACAACTTGCTTGTTTTTGTATAAAGTCCAATCGTGATTTTGTAAGGCTAAGCGAAAATCTTTTTCTTTAAGGATCAATTCCATAAACAAGAATGGCTTTAAATCAAAAATCATCAAATCCTTGGGAAGAAAATCTTCAAGATTCAAGGTGATGATGCCACTTTCTGCCACTTTGTTCACAAATGTCTCCATATCTGCAAATTTAAAGTTTTGCAGGAGAATGAATGTTAAAATTAATTAAACCCCAATTACATTCAATCACTTCAATTTCTCATTTTAAGAAGGTTGCAAGATTCAATGCATTGTTCTACATTTGGTTTCTTAATTTTTTACTTCTAAATAATAAAATCATTATGTCAAATTTTCCTTCAGATTTAGATATTGCTCAGCAAGCAGAAATTCAACATATTAAAATCATTGCAAAAAAGTTAGATATTGTAGAAGATGACCTTCAATATTATGGGAAACATAAATCTAAACTTCCCTTGAATTTAATTGATGAAGAGAAGATTAAAAAAAGCAAATTGATTTTAGTATCCGCCATCAATCCAACACCTGCTGGTGAAGGTAAAACAACTGTATCTATTGGATTAAATGAAGGTTTAAATAAAATTGGAAAGAAAGCTGTGGTGGTTTTGCGCGAGCCTTCTCTAGGACCTGTATTTGGCATCAAAGGCGGTGCAGCGGGTGGCGGATATTCTCAGGTCATTCCGATGGAAGATATTAATCTGCATTTTACGGGTGATTTTGCTGCTATTGAAAAAGCAAATAATTTGTTGGCAGCTTTAATTGATAATAATTTACAGAATAAAGTCAATAATTTAAATATCGATCCTCGAACCATTAAGTGGAAAAGGGTGATGGATATGAATGATCGATCTCTTAGACAAATTATTA
>CAZSUF010000080.1:13184-14234 GCA_964609875.1 uncultured Bifidobacterium sp. | reverse complement strand
TAAATCAATAATGCAAGGTTGGGAATTGCATAGAAATGTGTCCACACGATAGGATGCTGCGATCGGGGCAGGCTATGACGCAAAAGTTGAGCAAAAAATCAAGGCTGAAGATTCTTTGGCAATAAAAATTATCTCATCTACGCCACTTTTATCCAAACTCGCACATAATGATATTCTCTTCAAACTGACATTCGCCTGTGCTCAAACAGTGGATAAAAGTCTGGCTTCGATTTCAATATTTTTTTATGCCTCGAATCTTAGGCCGTTTCCTCGTTGAAGAATTTGCCTTGGTGAGTAATTTAATGAACATTCATTTAATTTTTAGATTACACTTCCTTCCGAAGACGAATGCCTGCGCGAGGGACTGTCGCGGAAAGCCCGCACCACGCGCCTCGCGGGGGTGGACTTGAAGCAAAGGCCCGGTTCACGCGCCCAATGTATTTTTTTTATCTCGCATTAGCTTGTTAACTTTGCCGTATGATTCTACCTATAGTCGCTTATGGACATCCGACCCTGCGTAAAGTTTGTCCAGACATCACACCAGAATTTCCGCAATTAAAAGAGTTGATCGCCAACATGTGGGAGACCTTGTATAATTCAAATGGCGTAGGTTTGGCTGCCCCTCAGGTAAATCAGGCCATCAGATTATTTTTGGTGGATAGCTTGCAAATAGTGGAGTCTGCAGAGGATGATGAAAAAAAAGATTATCAAGATGAAACGCCCATCAAGCAAGTGTTTATCAATCCGCATATTGTAGAATTGGCGGGCGACGATTGGAGTTATAATGAAGGTTGCTTAAGCATTCCAAAAATTCGTGAAGATGTATATAGAGCCGAAGAAGTGACTTTGCGTTATGTAGATGAAAATTTTGTAGCGCATGAAGAAACTTTTGATGGTATCACAGCGCGAATTATTTTGCACGAATATGATCATATCGATGGGGTGCTTTTCATTGATCATTTGAAACCCTTGAAGAGGCGCTTGCTCAAATCTAAATTGGATGATATTAGCAAGGGCAAGGTGAAGGTAGATTATCGAATGATTTTTCCT
>CAZSUF010000080.1:11052-13174 GCA_964609875.1 uncultured Bifidobacterium sp. | reverse complement strand
ATAGGGCCTGCTGTTTAACGCGAAAAAAATTATTGATTTAAGGTAGTGTGAAGGAAATAAGGTGCTCAAATAATGCACTGTATCATTACATGTCTGTTCGAAAGGGTTGCATCATATTTACGTTATTTCACTTCTCACCGGCATCTTCAATACCGATGTGAAAAATATAATAACCCAATTTTATTGGACTAAACATTCCTTCTATCGGCATTTACCACTGTAAGATTTGTTCTGAGACACAAATCACATTGGTATAACTTCTGCGTCATCGCCCAAGGGATATACTTCATTATGATCCCTTGAACGCTTCCTTGAATTTGAAGCGTCGGTGAGATAACCAGCAGCCCCTAATTAGCATATTTTTTTTGGGTGGCACACGTGCTTTTCGCGGCAATCCATCTCGTTTTGAAGAACGAGATGGGATTTCTGCTACAATCACTGCCACAATACAAGGGGCTGCTAGCCTCAAGTTTGTCGTTTTTAAGAATGTAAATTTGAATTAACTAGAATTACACAGAGCTAATATTGTGTAATGTATTCTCTGTGGTTCTCTGCGTTGCATTTCCTCTGTGACCCTCTGCGGTATATGCAATTTATTTGACACAGTTGCACAGAGCTTGGGCTACGTGATAAATTACATGTATTCTCTGTGGTCCTCTGCGTTGCATTTCCTCTGTGATCCTCTGTGGTAAATTCAATTAATCTTACACAGAGTTGCACAGAGGTAATTTTGCGTTCTGTATTCTCTGTGGTTCTCTGTGTCTCTGCGGTATATGCAATTAATTCTACTCAGAAATAGGATAGAAGTCCGAATCGTTTTAACTTAGCCTTCCATGAAGTTTGAAGAACAATCTATACCCGGTGTGTTTGTCGTTAAGCTCACCCCATTTAAAGATACTCGAGGTTGGTTTGCGCGTATGTTTTGCGAAAACGAAATGAATGAAGCGGGCATTCCTTTTTCGTGCAAGCAAATCAATCATTCCTTTACTGCACAAAAAGGCAGTTTCAGGGGAATACATTATCAGTTTGGCGAATTTGCTGAATATAAATTGGTACGATGTATTGCAGGATCAGTACTTGATATTGCAGTGGATTTGCGTCAACACGCTAGCACGCTTTTTCAACATGTAGCAGTAGAATTAAGTCATGATAACGATACCATGTTGCTATTACCTCCAGGCGTTGGACATGCTTTTCAAACTTTACAAGATGATAGTGCGTTGATTTATTGCCATAGCTCATTCTATAATCCTGCTTTTGAAGGCGGTGTACGCTATGATGATCCAAAAATTAATCTACATTTGCCTTTACCTATCACTGATCTTTCAGACAGAGATAAACAACATCCGTTTTTAAACCCAAACTTCACAGGACTCGCTATATGAAATGCAGATTTTGTCAAAAAGATATTCAAACAGAGTTTATAGACTTGATCAATTCGCCTGCTTCAAATTCTTATTTGAATCAGGAACAATTGAATGAACCCGAAACTTATTTTCCCTTAAAAGTATATGTATGCGAACAATGCTTTTTAGTACAAGTAGATGAATACAAAAAGTTTGATTCTATTTTCGATAATAATTACGCCTATTTTTCTTCCTTCTCGAGCAGTTGGTTGGCGCATTGCAGCAACTATGTAGAAAAGATGATTACCGAACTTGGATTAGACGAACAATCTCAAGTGGTAGAGATTGCTTCGAATGATGGTTATTTGTTGCAGTATTTTTTGCCTCATCATATCAAGGTATTAGGAATAGAGCCTACGAAGAACACTGCTGATGTAGCCATTCTCAAAGGGATTCCTTGTATTACAGAATTTTTTGGAGAGAAGTTAGCACATGATTTGTTGCAAAAAGGCATTAAAGCCGATTTGCTCATAGGCAATAATGTATTGGCTCATGTACCCAATATCAATGATTTTGTGTTAGGGTTAAAACTATTATTAAATACCGAAGGAACCATTACAATGGAGTTTCCTCACTTGATTGAGTTAGTCGAGAATAGTCAGTTTGACACCATTTATCATGAACATTTTTCTTACCTTTCTTTATATGCAGCCAAACAAATTTTTGAAAAAGTAGGCTTAAAAATTATTAAGGTAGATGTGTTACCTACTCATGGG
>CAZSUF010000080.1:8502-11042 GCA_964609875.1 uncultured Bifidobacterium sp. | reverse complement strand
GATTCGACTTTATGCCACCCATCAAGAAAATGCAGTGCCTATTCATGCAAGCGTAGAAGAAGTATTGGCGAATGAAATGGCAAAAGGCATTAATGAACTTGAGTATTATAAGGGCTTTCAGGAAAAGGCCTTGCGCATTAAACTAGACGTGCTTAGTTTTTTAATTGAACAAAAAAACTTGGGCCACAAAGTTGTCGCATATGGGGCTGCTGCCAAAGGAAATACCTTATTGAATTATTGTGGCGTAAAAAATGATTTGATAGAATTTGTAGTAGATGCCAATCCAAATAAACAAAACAAGTTTATGCCTGCTAGTCATATTCCCATTGTCAATGAAGAGCAACTCAAACTAGCTAAGCCAGATTTTGTGTTGATATTGCCTTGGAATTTGAAGCATGAAATTGTGAAGCAGTTGAGTTATATCCAAGAATGGGGAGGACGCTTTGTGATTCCCATTCCGAAATTAGAGATTATTTAGTCATGAAAGTATTGGTTACAGGCGCTACAGGATTTGTGGGTTATTATGTAATACACGAACTTCTGGCTCGAGGGATAAATGTTGTTTGCAGTGCTCGTGATCAGCAACGTGCGCAAGAAAAAGATTGGTATCCACTAGTTGAATTTGTGGCCTATGATTTGAATCAACAAGAAAGTAATTTGAGTGAAAAGTTTCATCACCCAGATGCCTTGATTCATTTGGCATGGCAAGGACTACCTAACTATAAAGATCATTTTCATCTTGAACAAGAATACGGAAAACAAGATCGGTTTTTAAAGCAATGGATAGATGAAGGCTTAAAGAATATGACCGTCACAGGTACTTGTTTTGAATATGGCATGCATGAAGGCTTGTTGAAAGAAATAGACGATCCGCATCCAGACAATCCCTATGCTTTAGCAAAAGATACCTTACGTCAGTCGATAGAAGTTTATAAAAACTCTCATGACTTTTCGTTCAAATGGCTGCGCTTGTTTTATATGTATGGCAAAGGTCAAAACGAGAAGTCTATTTTACCTCAGCTTCAGCAAAGTATCAACAGTGGAGATGAAGTATTTAATATGAGTCAAGGTGATCAGATTCGGGATTACTTACCTGTCGAAAAAGTGGCCAAGTATATTGTTGCCTGTGCTTTGCAAACACAAATCGAAGGCATCATCAATATTTGTAGTAATCAGCCCATCAAGATTATAGATTTGGTGAAAAAATATTTAAGTGATACAAAACAAACAATTTCTTTAAATTTGGGCTTTTACCCATATCCGGATTACGAACCCTTTGCATTTTGGGGGGATAATTCGAAATTATTAGACATTATACAATGAATCCAATAGAACAATTTAAGCAAGAATGTGAAGATAGAATAGCTTCCTATGGTCAAAACACTGAACTTAAAAAAGCAGCGGCAGACTTTAATGTAGTATCCAATAAAGAATTGTATTCGTACAACTTTTCTTGGATGGGACGGCCTATTATTCAGTATCCACAAGATATGATTGCGATGCAAGAATTGATCTGGAAAATTCAACCCGATTTGATTATTGAAACAGGTATTGCTCATGGCGGTTCGCTAGTTTACTATGCCTCTATCATGGAATTGATAGGGAAGGGCGAAATTGTAGGGATTGATATCGATATTCGTCAGCATAATCGCGAAGCCATAGAAGCCCATCCAATGTTTAAGCGTATGACCTTACTCGAAGGCTCCTCATTAAGTGCAGAAATAGCCAATCAAGTGGCTGAGATTGCTAAGGATAAAAAAACGATCATGGTAAGTTTGGATAGCAATCATACACATGAGCACGTATTAGAAGAATTGAAAATTTATGCACCTTACGTTACACCTGGAAGTTATTGTGTAGTGTTTGATACCATAGTAGAAGATATGCCAAAGGGTATGTATGACAGACCATGGGACATAGGCAATAATCCTAAAACAGCCGTTTGGGAATATTTAAAAACAAATGATGATTTTGAAATTGATCATCAAATTGACAATAAACTATTGATCAGTGTGGCACCTGAAGGGTATTTAAAAAGAGTCAAATAAAGTTTGATGAATAAGATGCCATTCTTGACCATTGGTATACCCACTTATAATAGGCCTGAAGGACTAGAAAAAGTCATACAATATTTAATCAAACAAGATTATCAGCATCTTGAAATTATTATTTCAGACAATTGCTCGCCCAATCCTAGGGTGAAAGAAATTCTTGAGCACTATGCTGCCCTTGATCATCGGATTCGATATTTTATTCAGGCAAAAAATATTGAGGCAGAACCTAATTTTAATTTTGTATTTCATCAAGCCAAGGGAGATTATTTCATGTGGATGGCCGATGATGATATTATTCCTGATGAGGTGCTACGAAGACGCAAAGAAGCATTTAGTGACGGCGTAAGTCAGCAGACCAAATCATGGTTTGAGCTGATCCAAGAGCATATTGATACGATTGTGAGCGATCAAGAATACGATGACTATCTCACTACTGTTGAGCAACAGTCATGAATCTCCAGAGAAACACTACTTGCAGACTCAAGT
>CAZSUF010000080.1:1989-8492 GCA_964609875.1 uncultured Bifidobacterium sp. | reverse complement strand
GATGATATTTTTCCTGATAATTATTTTAGTACTTGTATAGATTTCTTAGAGAATAATAAAGATTATATACTTTGTTCGGGTGTATCTAGCTATTACGCAAACAATCAACTAATGTATGCTGAGCAGGTTATGCAGGTAGATAGTCAGTATGCTTTCATCCGTTTAATGAAGTACTTCATACAAGTCAATAAGAACGGTGTTTTTTATGGGGTGTATAGAAATCATTTGGCCTTCGATAATCCAATACAAACACATATTGGTAGTGATTGGAATCATATTGCTCGTATTGCCTTGATGGGAAAAATAAAATCTTTAGCCCATGTACAACCTATGCGTTCCGATGAAGGAGGCAGTTCGAATCGAAATAAAATTGCGGCTCGCTGGGGATTAAGGTCTATGAAAAAATTGTTCATGGAAACTTATGTTGCCTATCAAGTTGCTTCTCATTTGTTTAATGAACCTATACTGAAGAAAAAATTTAATTTTCTTTTTCGTATAACATTTCAAGTTATTATTTTCTTCTTTCTCAATGCAAAATTTTTATTTAATTCCATTCGAAGAAGACTAAAATAAATCTAGTTCACAGGTACGAGAAATCTAAAATTATATCAAGGTGATTTATGAATTATACTAGTAATTTTTAACGCTTATTCCATCACGCACGATGGAAGAAATAAATTAGTCTATTGTTTTAAGACGGAATAATACCGGAATGAATTGAACTACTCAATAAATTTATGTTGAACAGGTAACTATTCAATGGGTATGCATAAATCTACCAAGCATTTTCTTTCAGGATGATCATTCAAATTATTATAATATAATTCGAATGGGGTGCTCTTTGACATTTTAAAACCATTCACATTCATCCAAATAAAGAGTTCTTGACAAGCCTGTCCAAATTCTTTGGGTTCAAGGGTAAATCTGCCTACGAGGTGTTTGCCTTTTTCGATATTCATTTTTTCTATGGGCGAGTCTACAGGTAATTCCTGGTTGAGTATGGCCCCAATACTCATTCGTACTTTATCAGCATCTGTATCTTTAAAACTATCATGAAAGATTCTGATCATATGGCTATTTTCGCCTTCAAGTATTCCTTGAGCTTTTGCCCATGATGCTATTCGCTCAAAAGTATGTTCAAGTCCAGCTACACCCACATGTGATACATAAGCCAATTGGATGTGGGGCATTTCTTTCATTTCAATATGAGTATGCATAGATAAAATTTATTATTGGATGAATATATTGAAGTCGTACTTCTAAGAGAATTCAAGATTTTTGTATACCATATGAAGTAAAGATTTAAATAAGTTAAATCTTTATATTTTTTCAAATACAATTGAAATCTTATTAAAATCTGCTGCAGCATTAATCACTTTTCTATATGGCTCGTAAATAGATTTTGACGTGAACGTATGATGATAAATTTCAAAAATCTTTACATCCAATATATCACCCTTTAATTCGTAATCAGACACAAACTTGCAACTTTCCTTTCCGTTTTCATTGGCAACTACATTCATCTTTAATTTTTCTAAGCCCGTGGCCTTATATCCTTTCGGAATATGAATGATTAGATGTCTGCTATATTGATGTGGTTCTGGAATTTCTAAATCAAATTGCCTTTCCTTTTCTTGATACATTTCTGCTTGTCGCCCTATCAATTCACCTACTTTAAATAAATATTTGTTGCCTGCTTTTTCTAGACTATTCGTTGCGTGTAAGGTGGCACTTACCCGTAAAGGAAGTTTTTTTGCCAAACTTGAAAATTGAGCATTTTCATAATTGAAATCAGAAATTTGTTCATCCTTCTCACTGATTTTAAAAAACTCTTTGGTTTGTTCATCGCGTTTGTCTTTTTCAACCAGCACAAATAGAGGCATAATTTCTGCGGCTTTTTGACCACCAAATGTTTGCGTCATTTGAATGAGGCAAGTATCTAGTTGTTCGTTGAAAGATGCGTTTACATCATGATTATGAAAATTTTCTTCTGTAGGTGTAATCGGAATTTTTCTTTCTTCTGCACTTGCCGAAACAATATCGCCTAAACGAAATATTTTAGTAAAGACACCTGATTGATTGCACCATAAACTAGGAATATAGGGCGAACGATAAAATGTTTCGTTCGGGGCCAGATATTGTTTCGTGTCTGGAAAATAAAATAAGCAATTCGTCAAATTATCTACATTCATAAAGGCATAATCAAATGGTTTGCGAAAACGATCTGTGGTATACCCGATTTCAAAATTTATCTTTTGCGCTGTTAAAAATCCAGCCATGAGTTGCTTCATCCCCGACTCATTGGTGATTTTATTTTTTAAGATATACTCTATTTCTTCGGCATGTTCGTCAGCTACATATTCTTGTTGAATGTAATTGCTTTTTACATAATCTTCAATCCAAGAAATCTTGTCTGCCATATTTGTCAAGGCTGTAAATTCTTTATTGGCTTCGAGTACCTTATTAATAGCCTTTAGATCCTTTTCTCCGAAGGTGGTATATTCTTTATACAAACCTTTCATGATATCATCCCAAGAATACAGTCTGCCGCTTTTAGTTTTTGAAGCTGTATTATAGGCAATAGTATATTCTACTCTCGCAAAGTGAGAGAGATATGATGCATACTTTTCTTCTTCAAGTCCATCAAGATTATCAGTTCTTGCTAGATAACAATTTTTGTTATTGATTAATGTGTCTTTGGCTACTTTAGCTTGGTTGTATCCTTTAAGTTCGAATATAAAATTATCAGGTACTACCATCTCAAAAACATTTTCTACAATAGGAAACATGTCTTGTAAATACTCAGTTCCAAACGGAATAAATCTTTGTCTCTTATACACGATATACTCTATTTCAGAACCTTTTTCTATGCCTTCCATGGCGAATATTTTTTGTTGTTCGCCTGTTTCTGTTTTAATATCTTTAAAAGCATCTGCCTTGAGTTCCACGACTTTTCCAGAAGGACTAATAGTGCGGGCTTTGATGACAGAAATAGGATTATCGTCGCTGTAAGAAATTTTTATTTTATTGAACATTTCAATGCCCTTTTCGTCATTGACACGAACAATTTTATGTATTTTTCTGGTATACCTATATTCGCCCTTGCCACCGATTCCAAGTTCTAATTGATTGCGTTCGCTAATAATGATAGCACTTTCTTTCAAAAATATTTCTTGTTTAATTTTATGTATCGCAGGATTGGGTTCCCAATTCATTTCGAGAATTTGAGCTTGGGCCGAAAAAAAAGTGATTCCTGAGAGTAGAAGAAGTAGGGTTAGACGCATGTTCATTTTTCTTGTGCTTATTTAATTTTCTTTAAGATGACTGACTCTTTATAAGCCTTGTTTAATTGTTTAATAAATAAATTCCATTGATCAAACTGATCGACTTTCATAATTAAATCAGGAAAATTTGTGTACACAATATGTTCGCAAATCAATTGATTTTTTTCTTTCTGAAATTTCAAGGTGAATCCAAAATCCTTTTCATTGAAGTTTACATTTTCAGGAATATAACTTGCTTCATAGTTTTCGGGAATTTTCAAAATATAACGCTGCTCATTTTTAATATTAAATTTAAAAGCATAAGGGATTTGTCTGTTCGATTCTTTAACCATACTGTTAATCATCACCTTATTTAAAAATACATTGATGTATTTTTCATCGCCAGCTTCTTTCGCAAAATCTTTCATGCTATAGGAATATTTCAATTCTAAATGATCATCGCTTTTTGGTGTAGGCATTTCAAAATGTTGCAAGATGGCATTGTTTCTAACTCCTTTGATGATGCCTTTCGAATAATCTTCCTTTTCCTTGTCCGTTAAATAATGAAATTCATTGGCTAAATTACCCGCGATCAAACCACCATACTCAGATTGAGCATTAATTTCTACTTCATTATCTTTCAAGGTAAATGTAGAGACTTCTCGTGCATAATTTGTTTCTGCAGGGATTACAGGAACCATCACTAATTCATACGTCGTATCGTTGATATAAATCATGGCTTGTTTACCTTGAATATGATCGGTAGGCAAACCAAAAATACCATTTGGATCTGTAGCATCAAGAAACACCCATTGTCCATCTAACTTCACCGCGGCTATCATATGGTTGTCTGAATTTTTCAAGGGCACTTCCGAATAGGTATATGGAATTCTTCTAGTTCCAATCCATGTAAGGTAGCAAGGAATTTTTAAGGATTTTAGTAAAGCAAATTGCAGACTGCTCATGTCTTTACAATCGCCATAACGTTTGGCGCATACTTGATCGCCTTCTCTAGGAATCAATCCCTCCATCCCGGCTTCAAAGGCCACATAACGAATATTTTGCTGCACCCAATGATACACACGTTTGATTTTTTCTTTATCGCTCGTAACACCCTTTGTAATAGAATCAGCTAAATACGTGATTCTTTCTGTAGGTTTACTATTCACTTGATTTATTTTAGACACATACCATTCAAACAAATCACTTGGAGTTTTAGAAACAGTTCTGGTTTTTCCTTTAGCAGTAAATTCATCAATTTTATATAGTATGTGTGGCGTGTAGTAAAGTCTGGCAGGTGTAGATTCATAATCTTTTTCTTCGTCTACATTCATCACTGTCCATGTGTGTATGACTTCGTTTCTTTTTTCTTGTTTTTGATAATTGACTAAGCCAGCTGGAATGTTTTTTTCAATCAAAGAAATTTTCATGTTGTCGGGTACATGTAATTCATAGAGTTGTTTTTCTATGGGTAAATAATATTTAAAAGTCATGGGATCTGTAAAATGAGCTTCTCTGGTAGACAAGGTATATTTTACATGGGCTTCTGAACCTACAACTAGACCTAAAAAATCGATATTGATTTCTTGTTGATCATCAAAAAAAACCATGCTGCTATTGGCATGATTCGCTTTGAAATCTTTTATTTCTATGGTTTTTATTTTGCCATTAGGTTGAGGGTTTTTGGTAAACACTTCAATTTTTTCTAACTTGTCAAAATACGAATAGTTTATAGAATATGAATGATGTAAAGTAATTGCCTTCTCGTCGTTGAATTTGAAAATGATTTCATATTCTGTAGTCGTAACGGGTGTGGTGTCTTGAATATCAATTTTAGTAGTTTGCGCGTACAAAGAAATATAAGCACTATTTGTAGAGATAGCACTAACCGATAGGGATAAAAACAAAACTAAAGTAAGGAAGAAAAAGAAGAAGGATTTTTTCATAGGTAGCAAAGATGATGGATTCAACGCAAACAGATTATCTTTTGTATCTATAAACATATGTTATAGTTTAAATAAGTTTCATGGCAATGTGTTCAATTCCCATCGCTTGATTCCCTAAATTTACATTTTATTTTAATTGACCCAAATTATTCATGTACTATCTTATTTATGGAGGTTTATATCTAATATCCTTACTTCCTTTTTGGTGTTTATATGCTATATCAGATTTGCTTTACCTCCTGTTATATCATGGTATTGGATATCGTAAGAAGGTAGTCAATGAAAATCTCACCCTTTCATTTCCCGAAAAGTCGCAGCAAGAGATAGAAGTGATTACCCAAAAATATTACCATAATCTTTGTGATGGAATTGTAGAGATTATCAAAATGCTGAGTATTTCTCAACAAGAACTCGACAGACGAATGACTTGCAATTGGGAAGTGTTTGATTTAATGACGAGTCAACAAAGAAATGGACAAGGATTTATGTCGCATCAGTTTAATTGGGAATGGGGGACCTTAATTTGCAATTGGCATGTACCACGCAGGTTTACGGGTATTTATTTGCCTTTAACCAGTCCGGTTTTCGAAAGACTTTTTTATAAAATGCGCAGTCGTGCAGGCATGAAGTTAGTGACAGTACAAAACATGCAAAAGGAAATGACAGCACTTCAAAACCAGGAAACCTTATGGGGATTTATTGCTGATCAAAATCCAAGCGACCCTAAACGAGTTTCTTGGAACGATTTTATGCATCGCAAAACAGCTTTTTTCAAGGGGCCCGAATTTGTAGCCAGACGATATAATAATCTTGTTTTCTTTGGAGAAATTATCAAGCTGAAGCGAGGGTATTATGAAATTAAAATGAAACTGGCGTTTGAAAATCCCCGAGACACACAAGAAGGCGAAATCACAGAAGCCTATGTGCGGTTTTTGGAGGATAGCATCAAACGCCAGCCTGAGAATTGGGTTTGGTCACATCGAAGGTGGAAACACGTTTATACGCCAAAAAACTAAGCACTTTACTTCCATCTGCGCGGACCAAATATGTTGAAGAACTTTTTGATTTAGACCAAGATTTCGACACTTGCCCCACATAAATTTCAAACCAAAGGTTGTGATAAAAATTCAGATTGTCAAGTGCGATTTTGTTAAAACGTCAATTATTATTATTTATTGTTTACGAGGCTCTATAATTTATAAATTTTTTTTAGGGCGGCAGGCAGGCTATCCGTTGCAAGTCCTCTCCCGATTCGGCTATCAAAAGTCGAATAGAGTCGAGTGTCGTGAAGCCT
>CAZSUF010000080.1:0-1978 GCA_964609875.1 uncultured Bifidobacterium sp. | reverse complement strand
CGGGATGCGGGCTTTTCACTACTATCCTTGCCGCATCCACCTAAGAATCTGTTGATTATCTGAATGGTGTTTCAAGTACGGGAGGGGCCATAAAATAATTCCGTACCGAAGAGTATGTTTTCGACACGGATAATTTTTTTCTTAGTGAAATGGACTTAATTATGCATTCTTTGAATAAAGAAACTCTACCTGCCTACAGATACTCTTGATGACGATGAGCCCGTGGCAAGGATAGAGCGGATACCCCGCATCCCGAGAGGCTTTCTATAATTTTGTCTTATTACGAATGTAGGTTGCCGATTCGGGAGAGGAGTATGAGCGATAGCCTGTCCGCCACCCAAAAGAAAATAAATAAATTGACTTTACATACAAATTCAAACTCCAAATAAATCAATTTATCTTTGAGCCATTACTAAACATTTTGCATGAAAATAGGCTTATACTTTGGTAGCTTTAACCCCATACATATTGGGCATTTAATTATTGCCAATCATGTACTCACACATTGCGATGTAGATCGAATATGGTTTGTTGTATCTCCGCAAAATCCGCTGAAAGAAAGTGCCAGTTTGTTGAATGAAAAAAGTCGATACTATATGGTTCAGGTGGCCATAGAACACGAGCCTAAATTTAAAGCAAGCAATATAGAATTCTCCTTGCCCCGCCCTTCGTATACCATTGATACGATGACGCATCTTCAAGAAAAGTATCCTCAACATCATTTTTCGATAATTATGGGGGGCGATAGTTTTCAGAATATCAAGAAATGGAAAAATTACGAAAAGCTTCTTGAGCAATATAAGATTATTGTGTTTCAACGGCCAGGGTTTGATTTGGATCTTACTTTATCGAGCCAAATTGAAATAACGAAAGCCCCTTTGTTAGATATTTCTTCGACCTATATCCGTGGTTTGATCAAAGAAAAAAAATCGATCCGTTATTTAGTCACTGATGAAGTGATGGAAGAAATAAGAGCTTGCAGGTATTATGTGTAATGCTGTTTGTAATTTACATGACTAAGATCGTCATGAACCTGGCATAATTGAATTTTTAGGTTTTCATCTCTATCTGATTCAATTTCATTATTATTGTACAGAAATGTTGATAGCTTCATGAAATATGTGTTTACAAATAAGGATGGCCTTGGAGAAATAAAATTATGGCAAGACGAAACCTTCATCTTTAAAAATTACTACCAACAAAATCATAATTATTCCTTTCATACCCTTCTATGGAATAGAGGAGCAAGCAGACAAATTTGGATTGACGAAGTAGCCTATACTTTCGAATCCAATACGATACTACCTCTGATGCTTAACCAATCCTTTCATATAGAAGAGGCAAGCAATATGGTCGCTTGGCAATTTAATCGAGAATTCTATTGCATTGCCAATCACGATCATGAGGTAAGTTGTGTAGGCTTCTTATTTTTTGGACCTTCACCTACCATGTTTGTTTCTTTAGATGAAGAAAACAAGGTGCGCATGCAAAATTTGTTAGATCAATTTATCGAAGAATTCAATTCTGAAGAAGAGATTAAAGGTGAAATGTTACGCATCTTATTAGTTCGTTTAATTATTCAAGTCACACGACTGGCAAAAAAGCAGCACCTCGTCTCCTCTTCTATCGCAGAAGAAAAATTTAATCTCTTTAGGCAATTTAATTTACTGGTAGAAATTCATTTTCGACAAGAACATCGTGTAAGCTATTATGCTAGTCTCTTAAACAAATCGCCCAAAACAATCTCCAATTATTTTTTGTTGTATTGCAAAAAATCTCCGCAACAAGTCATCAAAGAAAGACTCATTACCGAAGCCAAACGAATTTTACTCTATACCGAAAAATCAATCAAAGAAGTGTCGTATGAGCTTGGTTTCGAAGACGCCTCGCATTTCTCTACTTTCTTTAAAAAAAATACCTCTATCAGTCCAACTGATATCAAGAAAACCATGCTTAAAGCAAATTAGGTTTCCTGAAT
>CAZSUF010000079.1:925-14411 GCA_964609875.1 uncultured Bifidobacterium sp. | reverse complement strand
GCTCTGATTTTTTATCACATTGATCAACCATGCTTGAAATATCAGAACTTGAAGAAAGTATTTCTGACCATAATTCAAGTGTTCTTTTTAAGGTTTCTCTTTCTGTCTTTTTACCACTTTCACTTAAGAAAATATTTTTTCTAGCTTTTCGTTCTGGGTTTAAATTTTGCGCTCCTTCAATGCTAGCTTCTATTAAATCGAAGCCACCAAATTTGGCTAATTTATCACAGCTATTTTTAAGCAGTTCAGCAGGGTTGGCAATAACTTGTTGTTTGGGTGCTTCGGCAAACTGCTGATTCTCCTGCGATTGCTCTTGTTGTAATTGATCACTCATGTTTGAATATTTTTAGGTAGATTAGATTATTTGTTATTGTTTAATTCCTGAATTAAAGCATGTATAGAATCTATCATGGCTTGTTTGGCTTCTGGATTCTCTAAAGCTGTTTTCATGATTTTATTTGTTTTCAATTGCTTCACTATTTTTTGATATTGATCTTGTTGCGTGGTTACATCTTTCAAAAAGGCACTTTGTTCTGTAATGCCTTTAATACCAAAATCGCCGAGGTTATTGAAAGAAAGTTTTTCTTTTCTGCCCACACCTTCAGCATCAGCAAATTCTACTTCTACTTCTGGTTTGAATTCGGCAAATACTTGTTCAATAGTTTGTATGCCATGTACAATTTGTGGTTTTACTGGAGCGTCTTTGGTAAGCTTCTCCATCATTAGGGTTCGGTTTTGTGGAATATCGGCAAACGCTTCGCTGGCATCCGATTTTACTTCGTTACCGCCAATTCCGTAATTACTGTCCATCATAATATGTCTTTTTAATGTTTAAGTTGATTAATGAAGTAAATTTAATTCTTTCTTTTATAATTTTTAGTTTTCTCTTGTATTGCTTAGTTGATTGTCCATATTAATTCATTTTTATCATCCGTATCTAAATGAACTTTCGACCCTTTTCCAATTTCTCCTGTAATGATCATGCGCGATAAGGGCTTTCTGATTTTTGTTCGGATAATGCCTTTTAATGGTCTTGCTCCATATTTAGGCGTAAAGCCCATTAAGGCTATGGCTTCTCGTGATTTGTCCGTCATGGTAAATTCAATACCTTGTTGATCTAATAATTTAAATAAATGCGCCGCATGAATATTAAATATTTTCACCACATTCTGTGCGCTGATAGGCGCAAATGGATTAATTTCTGTGATACGTGCAAGAAATTCAGGACGGAAAAAGTTAGACATCTTTTCTAACATATCATCTGATTTTGGGACTATGCCTTTCCCAAAGGATTCAATAATTTGTTCCGCACCAATATTGGAGGTAAACAAAATGACTGCATTAGAAAAATCTCCTTCTTTGCCTAATCGATCATGCATTTTTCCTTCATCCAATACTTGCAAGAAAATGTCAAATACACTTGGATGGGCTTTTTCTATTTCGTCAAATAATACAATAGCATAAGGCTGTTGTCTGATTTTATTCACTAACATACCCCCTTCTTCATAGCCCACATAGCCCGGAGGCGCACCATATAATAAGGCCGCAGAATGCTCTTCTTTAAATTCACTCATGTCGAAACGAATGATAGAATTTTCATCTTGAAATAAAAACTCTGCCATCGATTTGGCTAATTCTGTTTTACCTGTACCCGTTGGCCCAAGAAAGAAAAATGAAGCAATGGGTTGACCAGATTTATTTAAACCCGAACGTGATTCTAAAATAGCTTCCGATACTGTTTTTAATGCATGGTCCTGACCTACAACACGTTCGCCCAAATGTTTTTCCATATTGATCAAACGCTCTTTCTCTTTCGTTTGCACCTTGCCAATTGGGATACCTGTTTTATTGGCCACCACGGCTGCTAAATCAGCTACCTCTACTTGCGACTTCGGCTCTAACGAGGCTTTTTCTAAATCATCTAACATTTTTTCAAGATGCACGATCATGGAATTCGCATCTGGCAACTTTTTAAATTCTCCTTCTTCATTCAACTTGGCTAACAACACAGGACTTAAACTGTTTTGTATTTCAAGATAAAACCATTGTAAACGATCTTCGCTAGCGCCTTCTTTCATCTCAGCTAAACGAGTTTTTAAATCAGCTACATCATGACTTCCCGTATCCACCATCATTTTAGTAACGGCTAAAGTCCGATCGATTAAATCTATCGCTGCATCAGGAAGTCTACGCTCTTTCACAAATCTTTTCGCCAATCGAACAGCTTCTGGCACTACCTTTTCATGTAAAGTTAAGCCATGATGATTCTCATACACTTTTACCAAATCACCAATCATTTTTTCTGCCACAGAAGTATCAGGCTCTTCAATTTTTAAACTTTCAAATCTTCGGTTAAAGGCTTCATCCTTCTCGATACTTTTTCTGTATTCATCAATCGTGGTGGTGCCTACCATGGTTAATAATCCTTTACTTAATTCGGGCTTCAATACACTAGCTGCCCCAGCATTCGGATTTTGTTTATCTAACAAAGTATGTAATTCGTCAATAAATAAAATACCTTTTTCTAAAGAGGTAATTTCTTTAATGATTTTGCGTAATCTATCGTCAATTTCACCTTTGTATTGCGCACCAGCAATTAAGGCCCCATTATCTATTTCGTATATTTCTGTGCCACGCAAATTAACGGGTACTTTATTATGTATCACCGCTAAAGCAAAACCATCAAGCAAGGCACTTTTGCCCACACCTGGTTCGCCCATGATAATTACATTGGATTTTGATTTACGACTCAATATTTCACACATCTGACGTATCTCTTTATCACGACCAATAATGGGTTGCAATTTGTCTTCTCTGGCTAATTGAGTTTTATGTACACAATATTTAGAAAGCGCATCCATTTTTGCAGAGGAAGACTGACCACTCGTTGTTGTCTCCGTTGCAGATTGTCCTGCTTCTTTCAACCCACCTTGTGATTGAATTTTATCTAACAACATAAACGAAGACAAAGGCAAAGTCTTCAGTTGCTCGTAATTAAATCCAACACCAGGAGTTATACACGAAATAAATAAGGCATCAAGATCTATTTCATCCCGATTGATTTTTAACCTGATATTGTCTGCTTCTCTCAATACAGCCTCTGCTTCTTTGTCGGCATTTGGCATATCACTAAAACTATTGCCTTTCGGATAAGTTTCAATTCTGATTTCAGACCATTCTTCTACATAATACACATCTATCCCTTCGGCTTCTAATTTTTTAAGTAAAGGCAAATCCTTATGCAATAAAGCACGCAAAAGATGTGCAGGCGAATAAGTCGAATGCATATTTTCTTTGGCAAATTGTCTGGCAATATGAAGAACCTGTTTGACCTCTTCTGTAAGGGCTAAGCTATTTAATACACTCATATGTTGTCAGTATTCGAAGTTGAAATTTGAAAAACAAACCTACTATAAAAATGGGGTTTTATCATAGGTATTGAGAATTCGGTCAGGTTTGCAATGAATTTGGTCAAAATGGGGTAGAATTCGGTTGTACAGAATATATATTTTTTGTCGAGAATTTATTTAGGGTGTTCCCACGCCAATGAAGTGAGTCGTAAAATGATGCATGCAAGATGGCGTGGTCGGGCTATCACTGCAATCCATCTCGTTTTGAAGAACGAGATGGGATTTCCGTTCTATCCCTAACACAAGTCGTTTTAAAGAATATGCTTGATCGTCCATTTCATGCATTTTACGAACATGTGCTTGGAAATGTTATTTAAGTTATCTTTGAAGACTTCAACCATATACACATTGAAATTTATAGATTATCATTTCGAATCGGGCCTACAAGAAGGACTTGATGCCATGCGTTTCGAAAACCCCACACCCATTCAAGAACAAGCCATTCCTGTGATTTTAGATAATAAAGATCTAATTGCTGTAGCCCAAACAGGTACTGGAAAGACAGCTGCTTTTTTGTTGCCCATATTGCATAAGATAACCTTAAGTGGAAAAACTGCTACAGATACTTTAATTATTGTGCCTACAAGGGAATTGGCCTTGCAAATAGATCAAACTGTGCAGGGTTTAGCTTATTTCACCGGTATTTCTTCCTTGGCTATTTATGGCGGAGGCGATGGCATAGTTTTTGAAAACGAAAAGCGAGCCCTCACTCAAGGCGCGCAAATAATTATTGCAACGCCTGGCAGATTAATGTCTCATTTAAATATGGGCTATGTGAAATTCGATCAGGTAAATCATTTGATATTAGACGAGGCCGATAAGATGTTAGACATGGGTTTTTCGGACGACATCACTAAAATTACCACCTACTTGCCCAAACAAAAGCAGACCTTATTATTTTCTGCGACCATGCCACCAGCCATTCGTAAACTAAGTGAAAGACTTTTAGTAAACCCTGTTCAAATTAGTATTGCCATTTCTAAACCTGCTGCAGGGGTTACCCAAACTGCTTACTTGGTGTATGATGCGCAAAAGAATGCGTTGATAAAATATTTGTTGAAAGAAAATGCGAGTGAAAGTATCATTGTGTTTTCATCAACTAAGCAAAATGTAAAAATCTTAAACCGCGAATTGCAACAAGCAGGGTTTAAATCGAATGCCATACATTCAGATTTAGAACAAGATGAGAGAGAAGAAGTACTAAGAAATTTTAAAAGCAAGAGAATACAAATTTTAGTAGCCACTGATATTTTATCCAGAGGCATAGATATTGAAGATATTGGGGTAGTTGTAAATTATGATGTACCTGGCGATGCCGAAGATTATATTCATCGTATAGGTCGTACGGCCAGAGCAAGCACTAAAGGTGAAGCTATTACCTTGATAAGCGAAATAGATCAACACAAATTTCATAAAATTGAAGTGCTGATAGAAAATGAAGTAAACAAATTGCCACTTCCAACTTTTTTAGGTGAAGGTCCATTGTATAATCCTTTGGTGAAACCTAAACGTACTTTTTCGAAGAGCAAAAATTTTAATTCGCGCAGACCCACTAGGAAAAACTAATTTCTCGGTGTGGTGTATTGCGGCAGCGATAGTAGCGAATACCCCGCATTCCGAGAGGCTTAAGAAATGATTCGGTTACTAGACACTGAATAGCCGATTCGGAAGCGGAGTAGTAGCGGATAGCGCGTGTGCCGCCCAAGAAAATCAACTTGACTTAACTAATATTCCAGGATTTTTTTTCTATCAATTTAAGAATTTGTTCCTTCTTTCTGAACGACACATTGACTTCGTAATTGCCTTCTAAAACAAGATTGCCAGTTTTGTCATAGCGAATAATTTTTTCAGCGTTTACCATATAGGAATTATGGCAACGAATGAAACCAAAAGGCGATAAAAGAGTTTCGTATTCTTTGATATTTTTAGATACGATAATTGTATTACCCTCGGATAATCGAAATTTTGTATAAGTTCCTTCCGCTTCGCAATAACAGATTTCGGAAATCTTTACATAATAAATGTTTGTCATGTCCTTTAAAACAATTCTTTTTTCAGCATCATGTTGACCACTTACATATTGCAATAAAAAGTGAATTTGTTTTTGTAAATCTTTCTGACGAATATTCTCTAAGGCCTTGTGAATGGCTTTTTGTAAAGCAATTGGATCAATGGGTTTAAGTAAATAATCAATCGCGTTTAATTGAAAGGCATCAATCGCATATTTGTTATGTGCAGTAAAAAATATTAATTGAGATGTTGGATTAGGAATTTGTTTCATTAAATCAAAACCAGTGCCATCGTCCATTTCTACATCCAGCAAGATGATTTCTGGTTGAAACGTGGTGATTTTAGATAGACCATCTTCAACGCCAAAGGCTTCTTCGATTTGTTCAATTGCTGGGCATAGCGTTTCTATCAGTTTGCGTGCAAGTGCTCTGATATGTTTTTCATTATCAATTATAAGTAGTTTCATCGGAATATATTAAGGGTACAATAATTTCTACACAAGTACCGCGTTTGTTTGCAGCGGGTTTAATGTTGTATTTGTATGGTTGATGATGTTTTAAGTTCAATAGGTAAAACCTATCGGAAATAATTTGGGTGGCTCTTGAAATATGGTGTTGATGCTTTTCTATTGTTTGAATGCCGATGCCATTGTCAATTATTTCGATGTGTAATTCTTGGTTGAACAATTTGAAAGACACCTCAATTTTCCCATGTCCGAAATTTTCTTTCAAGCCATGTTCAATACTATTTTCAATAAAGGGTTGTAAAATCATTGTAGGAATCAGGATTTCTTGGGTATCTAGGTTTGGGTCTACCTGGATATTGAAAGTAAAGGATTCGGGATATCTAATTTGTTGCAAATCGATATATTCATGTAGGAATTTTATTTCTTTCTCGACTGTAATAGAATCCTGATAGCTACTTTCGAGTGTTTCTCGCATGATGTTGGCAAATTTGGATAAATTGCTTACCATGGCTAATCCATTATTTTCTCTAAGCGCGAAGGATTGTAATGAGGTTAATGCATTGAAAAAGAAATGAGGATTCATTCGTGAACGATTTAATCTTTGTTCAATGTCCATGATTTTTTGTTGGCTTTTGATTTTTTGTTGTTTACGTAAAATAATCAAAATCAAAATAACTAAGGCAGTTGCTATAATGACTAAACCATAAATTTTTTTTTCCTGATCTAGTTGTTTTATTTTCTTTTCATTGGTCGATTGATTGTATTTTTTTTCTAATTCATTTACTAGTGCAATTTTGTCGGCATCTTTTAAACTATCGTCTATCAATTTCATTTGTTCTAAGGCAAACAAAGCTTTTTCGAAATGAGCAGATTTTTTTTCAATTTCAAATACTAAACTGTAGGCATTGGATAATAAAGGTGGAATATTGAGTTTTTTATTATAGTAGAGGCAGGAATCGGCGTAAAATTTAGCTTGATTTTTATCCCCCATTTGAAGCAAGGTAGAGGCTCTGTCACTGCCAATTCAGGATCATTTAATCCATGCACACAAAGTTTAAGCGAGCTATCATTGTAAAGCAACGATTTGCTGTAGTTTTTATTTGCTTTGAAATAAGATTGGAGCTTCACATAAGCAGACATTTGCGCTTGCACATTAGGTGTTAATTTTACAATGTCTAAAACTTGATCTGCATAAAGCTTTACAGAATCGAGGGTACTTGTTGTTTTATTATCTTGATAATAGTATAAGTATCTGCTTGCTACTTTTGCTAAAAGATCTGCTTTTTGAGAAGAGGTGGGTAATTTTTCAATACTCGAAACTGCTTTTCGGCAAAAGGTCATTCCTTTATTTGATTGTCCCATTCGATTAAAGATTTGCGAAATAGCCAAGTTCCATTGTGCAAGTTCTGGAAGGTTATTTTCATGTTCAAATTGCTCGATGATTTTGTAATAGCAAATCAAAGCTTCGGGATAATTTGCATTGAGTTGATGATAAGACCCTAATAATTTGTAATGTTTTAGAGGGAGTTCTTTACAATTGAATTTGCTATAAGCATCAGAAGCTTTATTGATATAGAAATTAAATGAATCCAGTATTCTATGGGTATAAAAATTTTCGGCCATCAAATCATAGGCATTGGCCTTGCAAGCAGGATCTGAAGAAAGTAGTAATTGTTTAATGCATGAATCCATGGCTTGGGGAACTTGCTGCAATCTTTCTTCGAGTTGTTGATCAGGTAAGAAACAATTGCAAGTAGGTTGGCAAAGTATGCGAGAGAAAAATACTAACTGAAAGCTAACAAAACAGACTACAAATTTTCTTAGTAATGTCATTCTTTTGATAATATAAAACACTAAAGTATGTAAATTATCTTTTGAGAGAAGACTCTACTATTTAAAATTGAAGAAGAGAAAACACTTGTATAATTAAGAGATACACTTATTGAGTTAATGATTACAGTTATACATGTGATTTTTTTTATAAAAAAATGAAGCCCGAAGGCTTCAGTTGATTAGTTAGCGGACTAAAACTAACTAGTGTATATGTTAATATAATAAACTACTAACCTTTTCTATTTAGTTTCGAGGGAAGCTAGTCGTTTCAGTAAATCGGTGTTTAATTTTTCTTGCTTTTCTAATTTCGCATTCAGTTCTTTAACCGCATTGATAAGTAAATAGGTCATGGCGCTATTGTCTACATTTAAATATTCGGTATTGTCCTTTTGAAAGCTACCCACCATATAGGGTGCAATTTCTTTTAGTTCTTGTGCTATTACACCCACATAGGCTGGTTTTGTATCGCAGCCTGATTTTTCGTTGTAATGAAATTTTATTGGATTAATTTTTAGCAAAGTTTGTAAGCCTTCTTGATAAGGAGAAATATCTTTTTTTAACCTTATGTCTGAGAATACTGCCCAAGAACCACCACCGGGCTTATCTGCAGTGCCATTTACAGAGAGTTTTGCTGTTGGAGCAGCAGTGGCAATACCTACATTTCCATTACCTACAATGCGCATGAGTTCCAAGGAAGTGGTTGTAGAATTACCGGCATAAAAAACATGACTATTTGTATTCAGTGCTACTTGATATCTTAAAATGCCAGCATTTATTCCAAACCCATAGACTTGATGATCGTTGTTTCCCATTTGATATAACACAATTTTTCTTGATTCTAAAGTTTGAGCAAATTGTAAAGGTGCATTAGGTGAACCATTCCCAATTCCAATATTTCCGTTACCCTTTATTCTGAATAATTCTTGAGAAGTTGCATTTGAGGAGCCACTATAGAAAACATGGTCAGCGCTTGATTCTGCTACTTGATATCTTAGTAATCCATTATTCGTACCAAAACCATAGTATTGATTGGCATTATTAGCAAGTTCAAATAGCACAATTTTTCTTGACTCTAAAGTTTGAGCAAATTGTAAAATGCCATTTGGGCTGGAGGTTCCTAAACCTAACTTTCCTGTTCCTGTAAGACGCATAAGTTCACTTGACGATGTTGAACTATTGGCCGAATAAAATATATGGCTGCTAGTCGTGGATGGAATTTGATAACGAAGTATCGAAGAATTTACGCCTAATCCATAAAATTCATGATCATTGTTAGCCTGCTCGTAAAGCACAATTTTTCTATTGGTTAAAGCAGTTGCAAATTGTAAGGGTGCATTAGGGATAGCAAAATTAATCCCTAAATGTCCAGCTGAATTTGTAGTAAGTAATCCATTGGTCACTGTAGAAGCTGTATTAAAATAGGCTAAATGATTTATTGCACCATTCACAGAAGCTCCTCCAGAATTTGTCCAATTCGCCAGACCATTTGCATCTGAAGTAAGAACCTTTCCAGCACCTGGATTTCCTCCAGTGATTTTAATTTGACCATTTACTTCCAATTTAGAGGATGGGGTAGATGTTCCAATTCCAATATTGCCATTCCCTTGAATGCGCATTAATTCTGAAGAAGAGCTAGCATTTAATCCGGAATAAAACACATGATTTGAGCCATTTCCTGGAACTTGATAGCGCAGAATGGTTGAGTTGATTCCAAAACCATAAAATTCATGTTCATTGTCAGCTCCTTCATAAAGCACTACTTTTCTATTTCCAACAGAAGTAGCAAATTGTAATGGGGCATGAGGCAGGTTAATACCTATTCCAACATGACCAAGTTCGTTGATGGTCATTCTGTCTAAATTATTTGTTCCTATAGTAATCGAAGCATTTTCTTTATTCATTAAGTTTACTACATTGCCTGTAGTCCTAATATCGAAGCCATCTGTAGCCAAATGACCTGTTGTATTGTTAGTAATTTTCAATGTATCTCCTGAAGTACTATTATTGAAATGTATTTGCGCACTAGGTACAGCTGCACCCCCAATGCCAACATTTTCTGAGGTGAAGTCAGTATAAAATTTTAGCTTACTTGTTCCTGCCTTCAGCATGCTGATACCTACACTTCCTCCATTAGAAATGAGAAAACCACCTCCATTATTTCCAAAGGCAAGTAAGTTGGCATAGGGAAACAATGAAGAAATTCCAACATAGCCTCCAGCGTAGGCGCTACCGTATTTGGTAAAGGTGGCATAGTTACTAGCGATATTATTGTACATGGTAAATCTACCAAAAGCATTCCCATCTTGATTTTGTAGTCGCATCAATTCGGCACTTCCTGAAGATTGATTGATGTGTAACTTTGCACCAGCCACAGGATTGGAAGTACCTAAACCAATGCTCACACCATTATCGTATAATAAGGAGGTGGAGTTGGTAATACCTGATCCATCTGTTTTTTCAATATAATTGTTGCTTGCCCGTGTTTTTTTAGTATCAGGTTCTTTTACTTCACCTGCTTTATTTGCGTACATGGCATAAGGCACAGAAAGTAATTGTGTTGTGGCAAGATGAGTGAAGTCTGATCCGCCTTAAGGATCAAATGCTATATGAATATATTTGTTTCCTATTTCACATCATACCTTATCTAGGGAGCCAGAGATACGATCTCCATCACCTATATGAATGCTGTATAATCCAAATTCATTTGTTTCAACTGATTGAATTTCTTCATATTCGGGTCGTGTACTATCTGCAGTTGGCAGAATGAGAATTCTTAAAGATAGTTTTTGATGGCTCAAAGATTTGCCATTGTTGTCTCTAGCGATTCCTTGGTAATTGAATTTGCCAGGTGCTTGTGCATGCACTAAATTCATGGCATACATGGCAAATACTAGGACAGAAATGATTGTTGTTTTCATCGAGTGCTTTTTTTAAGAATGTGAAAAGTTTGAAATTGATCTTTTTGTAGAATATTAAGTTGGTAAGTTCCATCGGCAACGGCTTGAATATCTATACTGCATAATTGGGTTGACTTGTATAAGTATTTATTCTCCATTATGGTTTTTCCACTGAAGTCAATTAATTGATAGGTGAGCGATTCAAGTAACCCAGAATCTGATTTTATTTGTAAAATAGATGATGCAGGATTTGGGTAAATTAGATAGCTGTATTTCTCTTGGATGGTTTTAGATGGTTGTGAAAAATGTTCTTCACTATGGTAACTGCATGGTTGATTAAATCCTTGTGTAAAGATTAAGTTTTGAGTTCTTGAAGTTTCAATCTGGCACATTTCTCCAATCGTAAACTGATGTAAAACCCCTTGGATGTTATTTTCTATGGAGCCTGAGTTCATGCTTGTTTGAGCTTGGGTATAGAGCGTGATGGAAAGCAAGAGCAAACAGATAATACATACTGTTTTCATTTGTATATGTTTAATCATTCAAATCAAAGTTGGTTGTTCTTTGTTCAATGAATTAGAAGAATGTACAAATGTTCATTATTCTTGTACGAGTGTGATGAGTGGATGAATAAGTATAATTTGAAGAGGGCATAGATTACACCCTAAAGACACACTTAACCAATGCAACATCGGATTTATAGAATTGGACGGAATTATGGATGTATTGCGGCAGCGATAGTAGCGAATACCCCGCATTCCGAGAGGCTTAAGAAATGATTCGGTTACTAGACACTGAATAGCCGATTCGGAAGCGGAGTAGTAGCGGATAGCGCGTGTGCCGCCCAAGAAATAAACCAGTTTCTTTTACGCAAAAAAAAAGTGAAGCCCGAAGACTTCACCTTGTAGATAGGGCACTACTTCTATCTAACCTTACCTATTTTTGCTCGAGAGCTTCTAATCTTTTCAACAAGTTGGCGTTCAAAGCTTCTTGTTTCTCAATGATTTTTTGTTGCGCTTGAGAAGTTGCACTTAATTCTTTTACTGCATTAATTAATAAAAACACATATGCTTGGTTGTTTACTTCGCGTAAATCTTTAAGTTGGCCAAACTCTTGTTGACTCACCATATAAGGCGCAATTTTTTCTAGTTCTTGGGCTACAACACCGATTTGTTCGCCATCAGCTTTAAATGGTGCATCTGCATTATACTTGAATTTTACCGCATGAATTTTGTTGATCACATTTAGACCGTCTGTAAAATCGTTTGTAACAGTTTTTACTCTTGAATCGGAGAAAACACCCCAAGCTCCGCTTGTGTTATTTGCTGAGCCATTTACAGACAATTTTGCGGTAGGCGCGTTAGTTCCAATACCCACATTGCCATTTCCGACGATGCGCATCAGTTCATTTGAGGTAGTTGCAGAAGTGCCTGCATAAAAAATATGACTTTGTGTTGTTGAGGCAACTTGATATCTTAAAGTATTTGATGCAATACCGAATCCTAGTACTTGATGGTCGTTATCTGCATTTTCGTACAAGACAATTTTACGATTATTGGATACATTGTCAAACTGTAAAGGCGCATGAGGTAAGCTTGTACCAATGCCTATATTTCCATCACCTTTAATACGGAATAATTCATCAGAGGTGGTTTGACTACTTCCGGAGAAAAATACATGGTCACCAGCAGTAGCACCCACTTGATATCTAATCATACCTGTGCTGATACCGAATCCATAAAATTGATTGTCGTTGTTTTGTAGTTCGTACAGTACAATTTTTCTTGGAGAAATGTTTGAAGCAAATTGCAAGGGTGCATTCGGTGTGGAAGTACCAATACCCACATTGCCACTTCCTACGATACGCATCAATTCAGTAGAAGCATTAATGGTAGATCCTGCGTAAAATACATGACTATTACTAATTGCTCCAACTTGATAACGCATAGTACCCGAGTTAATGCCTAATCCAAAAAATTGATGATCGTTATCAGCCACTTCATAAAGTACCATTTTTCTATTTACTGCAGTATTTGCAAATTGTAATGGTGCATGAGGGTTTGGATTATTAATACCAATATTAGTACCATTGTCATACAAAGTACCATCGCCGAGCGTATTCGCAAATAAAAACCTTGGGATGCGTCCACTAGAACCAGAGCCTAATATTCCACTGCCTGAGGCAGGCGTGGTCCATGTGGCAAGACCATTGGCATCAGAAGTCAATACTTTTCCTGCACCAGGAGTTCCTCCTGTGATTTTAATTTGTCCACTTACTTCTAATTTAGTGCTTGGCGTTGACGTACCAATACCAACATTGCCATTACTTTGATTTCTCATCAGTTCAACATTGGCTGTAGGAGATGTGCTGGCGTAAAAGGCATGGCTTGCCCCGGTAGTAGTTTGGTATCTCATTAAGCCTGCTGTAACACCCAAGCCATAAAATTCATTACCACCTGCAGCATCTTCATACAATACAAATTTCTTTGAAGATACTTGGTTGGACAATTGTAATGAAGCATGTGGTGTATTGGTGCCAATACCCACATTGGTTCCATCATCATAAATGGTTCCTTGGCCAAGAGTTGTAGGTGAAAGATATTTTGGCAAAAAATTCGCCGTGCCTGTGTTTACACTTACAGATCCACCAGCAGGTGTAACCCATGTGGCAAGACCATTGGCATCAGAAGTCAATACTTTTCCTGCACCAGGTGAACCACCTGTAATTTTGATTTGTCCAGCCACTTCTAATCTCGATGTAGGGGTTGAAGTACCTATGCCCATATTTCCATTGACATCGATCACAGCGCGATCTAGATTTGTTGTTCCTAAAAATAGCGAACCTGCTTCTTTGTTCATGAGTGAAACAT
>CAZSUF010000079.1:0-915 GCA_964609875.1 uncultured Bifidobacterium sp. | reverse complement strand
CTGTTGTTCTAATATCAAATCCATCTGTTGCTAAATGTCCTGTTGTTGCGTTGGTTATTTTTAAGGTATCGCCAGTTGCTGCACTATTAAAGTGAACTTGTGCACTAGGCGTTGCTACACCGCCAATGCCTACATATTCGGTATTAAAATCGGCAAAGAATTTTAGCTTGCTTGTACCGCCTTTCAACATGCTAATACCTACATTACCTCCATTAGAAATCAGAAATCCACCGCCATTATTTCCAAAGGCTAATAAATTGGCATAGGGAAACAAGGTTGGAATGCCCGCATAGCCGCTTGGATAAGTGCTACCATATTTTGTAAAGGTGGCATAATTACCTACTGTGTTGTTGTACATAGTAAATCTTCCATAAGCATTACCGTCTTCATTTTGTAAACGCATCAATTCAAAATTTCCTAGAGTTTGGTTGATGTGTAATTTGGCGCCTGCTACGGGTGCTGCTGTCCCTAAACCAATGCTGACGCCATTATCGTAAAGTAAAGACGTAGAATTGGTTACACCCGAGCCATTGGTTTTTTCGATATAATTATTTGTAGCACGTGTTTTAGTACCTGCTGATTCTTTGGCTTCACCAGCACGATCGGCATAGATGGCATAAGGCACAGAAAGCAATTGCGTTGTACCCATATCGATATAATTTGTACCACCTGTTGGATCAATAGATACATGAATATATTTATTGCCTGTTTCCCATTTCACCGTTTTCATGGAACCTGTGATGTTTTCACCGCCACCTATTTGTAAGGTATATAATCCAAAGTCATTCGTTTCTACAGCTTGAATTTCTTCATATTCAGGCGAAGTTGCATCTGCTGTAGGTAGAATAGAAATTTTTAAAGAAAGATGTTGCTTGCTTAAGGGATTTCCTTTTTCATCTCGCGCAATGCCTTGAT
>CAZSUF010000078.1:975-14499 GCA_964609875.1 uncultured Bifidobacterium sp. | reverse complement strand
TTATATCGCCACCGACTTAAATGGCGATGGCTATGTGGATGGTTTTGATTACCCCTTGTTTGATGCCAATAGTCAAAACAATATAAGTGTGATGACACCCTAAAAAAGTTGTGTGGTAAGTTTTGTTTAAGACTGTTTTTTTCAGACAGTCTTTTTTTATGCTCCCGATTATCTTAGTAGTCGCCGCATGATTTCGTTCGGGAACCCTTATTGACTTTTTTCTTGCCTCGTGTTGAATCTAGTATTTTTTTTGGTGGTGAAGAACATCAACAAAGGCAGGTATCGATTAGACTCTGTGCACCTCTGTGTTGCATTTCCTCTGTGTACCTCTGTGTACATGCATTACTAAAAGTTGCGTAGGGTCCCCGAACGTCAGCATTCGGCAACTTGAATGCTTATCGGGGGCATAAAAAATTTTACTCTTACTAAGAATTTCATACGTGAAAAATTAGTGATTCGTAATCGATCAAATTTTGAAACTTAAGGTGAAACAACTTCCTTGCTCTGCCTCACTTTGTACATCTAAGGCAATATTCAAAGCCTTGCAATAGTCACGAATCAATAGAAAGCCAAGCCCTGTACCTGTTTCAGATTTGGTGCCGAGAGTGTGTTGCATATTGCCCAATTGAAATGCAGTCAATTGAGATTGACTCATGCCTCGACCATAATCTTGAATAGAAATCTGCAGAGAATGCGTGTTTGTTTTTTGTATGATAATTTCAATTCTTGCATGTTCATAGCTAAACTTAATGGCATTACTTAATAAGTTACGAAAAATTACAGCTACCCCATTTTTATCACTTTGTACGACATAGTTTTCTTGAGGATGAAAGTCGAGAGTGAGCCCTTTAGCATCACATTGCGGTGTAAGTAAATCAACTTGACTTTGAAGAATTTCATTCAGACAAAATTCTTGTAGTTCAATTTTTTCTTGTTTCATTTGTCGAATACTCCACAGCAATAAATTGTCTAAAGAGTCAGAAGTGCTATTTAGTGCGAACTTAATTTTATTGTCTAGTTCACGTTGTTTGTCGTTTGATAATTCAATGCCGCTTTCTTTTAAAGCCATTAAACTACTCAAGCCAGCCATGGGTGCTCGTAAATCGTGACTAATAATACTAAATATTTTATCTTTTGTTTTATGACTGTCTTCGAGAGCTAACTTTTGTTCTTCGATTTTTTTTCCAAGAAGTTCGGCCTTTCTACGACTTTTAAAATTGCTCCACAAAAACCAACTCAAAATCATGGTGATAGACATTCCGCTTAACAAGTATACATTTTTCTGTGTCGTCTTCAATTCGTTTTCTTTGGCCAATACACGATTCTGTGCATCTTTTTGTTTTGTCTCAAATTTTATCTCTGCATTGTGTACCGCCTTGGCATTTTGAATAGCATGAAAACTATCGGTCAGGCTGCGGGCAATGGAGGCGTAATGCAGCGCATCTTGCCAATTGCGAATGATTTGAGCATTATTGCTCAGGTGGTCGTACATGCTAATCAGATTATATAAATCTCCACTATGCTCACTCATTTGCGTGGCTTTGAGCAAATAAAAATTTGAAGAATCATATTGATTTTTCACCTGAAAATACTGAGCCATAAATTTATAGGCTTTTGCAATTTTGCTGCTGTCTTCTAAAACAAGACAAGCACCCACGAGTTCTTTCAACATCGCTTGAGTTGAATCTGATACTTGTATACTTAATGCATAATTCGCATAGGCATTATGTGTAACGGCTATATCTTCGGGTTGAAATAGCTGATGCTTGTTTGCAATTTGGTGAACAAGTTTTAAATAATGAAGGGCACTGTCTTTTTTCTGCATGCCTGCGTAGATTGCACAAAGATTTCCATACACAACAATCAAATCGGTCGGTCCTAGCACGGTGTCTGTTAAGGCTAATTGGCTGTATTTCAACCCGCGCTCTATATCCTGCATTTGAATATAGGCCTCTGCTAAATTTGAATAATTCATGCCCCACAACGAATTGGGCACATGTTGTTTGCTGATGTCTACAGCCAATAAATTGAGTTCTGTAGCCTTGTCTAAATTGGACATGTTGTTGTACGTATTCGCCAGATTGGTGTAGCAGTTTACCATGCGGGCATAATTGTTTTCTGCTTTCGCGAGCGCAATGGCTTTTTCAAAACAAGCAATACTTTTTTCGTAATCTAAACTATACTGATAGTTAGTTCCCAGCATATACAAAAACAAATACTGAAAGCGAGTACTCTTAATTTGACAAGCATATCCATATCCTTTTTCGCATAAGGCAGTACTCTTTTTTAAATCCGAAAACTGACAATTGACAGAGATTTTATATTCACCTTTCAAACGAATGGTATCTGTATAAGGTAACTTAGCAATCGCAACTTCAAGACTATCGAAATTCATGGCCTTTGCTTGACCAAGAATCATTGCGAGCATGAAAAAAAGAAGCGGCTTCATATTAACGATTTCGTTTAATGACTAATTGAGATGATAATAAAGTCGCGATTACAGTATCTGTATAAGTTTTTCCGATGCTTAGTTCTTTGCCACGAATGATTATTTCTTGTGAGTTGAAGCTTTCGATATGATTTATATTGATGATATGCATGCGCGAGATTCGCAAAAATACAGCTGAAGGCAATTGTTGTTCTAATGTTTTTAGGTTGACGAGTGCCACTATTTTTGCTTGTTCATGAATATGAAATTCAGAGAAATCACCTAAGGATTCAATGTATAAAATTTGTTGCATCAACACATTTCGATAGGATGTACCTTCTTTCACAAAAATAGAATCACGATCGTAGCGTAACTCACGCGTGGTAGTTTGTTGTTTGAACTGAAGCACTACATTCGCTTTTTCCATGGCGGTATACAAACGTTCGGGGCTTACAGGTTTAACTAAATAATCTACCGCATTGAGATCAAAGGCTTCGATAGCGAATTCGATATGACTAGTACATAAGATCAAGAGAGGTTTATAGGTTAAGCATTTATATAAATCGATTCCATTTTGCTGGTTGAGTTCGATATCTAAAAAAAGTACCTCAGGTTTAAGGGTTTCTATATCCTTGATAGCGAGTATTGAATCTACTTGCTGTCCCACAAGTTGATAACTGGGATTTTTTCCCAAGATACTTGTTAAATAGACCAATTGAATTTCATCATCATCAAGCAAATAGACTGTCATAGATAATCGATTGAAGGCCAAAGTAATAAATATTTGGTATACCAAGAATCTTTCACCGATTCTTTTGGGTTATTCATAGACTGTAGTGATTCGTTTAGCGATTCTATGTAGACAAGGATAAATGAATATTAATTTTGAAAGGACATTCACTTATAACCTACAGCTCATTTACATATTAAACCTCTTTTAAACCTAATGTTATGAAGAAATATTTTTTACTCATGTTGTTTTTTATAGGTGGTCGAACTGCATTCGGACAAGATCATAGTTTGTCGTTTGATGGAAGCAATGATTACCTGTCGGCCAACAATTTAATCAACCGCGAACATGGAACATGGGAGGCCTGGGTGCAAAAAGCGAATTGGGCCGATCATCATGATGATATTTTGTTTAGTAATGGATTAGATTACGTAACGGACGATTGTTTTTATTTATCCCTACATCCAAGTGTCGGGCTCCACTTTCGATATGGCGGTATGAATCAGGTGGGGAGTAAATACATTTCAACCATGGCCACGCAAAATTTTGTGGCGAATAGTTGGCATCATATTGCCATGGTTTGGAGTCGTGATACCACCTTAGGAATCACTTCGTTGCTGCTGTATATTGATGGCAATATAGCAGCAAGCGATACTACCTTGGCCTATATTGATCCTACAGTAAGTTCGCAATGTTATATGGGCGGTGATGGAGTTCATACCTACTTCGGACAAGGCGCGATGGATAATATTCGAATTTGGAATGAAGTCCGTGATGCATCATCCATTCACTATTATTCAAGCAAGCCGATCAATTATCCTGAAGTAGGGTTGGTGGGATATTTAAGTTTCAATACAGGGTTAGCGCAAGGAAATAATACTAACCTCACTCATATCAAAAATTTAGTAGATACTTCTAACTCGTTTCAGTTAATAAATTTTACATTAAACGGGACTAACTCAAATTTGATTTCTACTACACGAACGACTATTAGTTATGTAGAAGGAGTCGATGGGAATGACCCCAAAATTCAAATACATGGTACCCACTTAGAAGCGGTTACAAATCTAACAATAGGAAGTAGCAATATCAATTCGTTTTTATCGAATGATAGTTCGACTATTGTTATTAGTGGCTCCGGGAATCCGAATGGCAATATAGGGTTGTCTACACCTTTAGGAGGCTATGCCACTAGTCCGTATGCCTTTAATTTGATGTCGCAAGAAGTATTGCAGTTTGATGGGGTGAATGATTATGTAAAAAAAGATAGTCTCAATATTAATTCGGATGAAGGAACTTGGATGGCTTGGGTGAATAAAGATAATTGGCAGAACCATCATATGGACTATTTGTTTGGGAATGGAGCGGATGAGTGGCAGACAGATGCTTTTTACATTTCATTACACAATGTAGTGGGCATACATGTTCGATATGGCAGTTTAAATCAATTTGGAAATGTGTATGTGGCCGATAACTCATCTTTTAGTTTTGTGAATCAACGATGGCAACATTTAGCTGTCACTTGGAAAAGAAATGGAAATTCAACAACCATTAAGTTATTCCAGAGCGGAATGCTCATCGATAGTGCTGTTGCGAGTTTTGTCATTCAACTATCAGGACCTTTTTATATAGGAGGTGCACCAGGCCGTTCGTCTTTTGGTAGCGGTAAAATGGACGATGTTCAAGTATGGAGTGTCGCCAAAACAAAAGACGAAATCATGGCACATTTTCAACACAGTAATTTGCAAAATACTCCATACCCTCAACCTGGTTTGATATCACTCGTGAATTTTAATTCCGGCTATATCACTTGGAATAATTCACAATTTCTTCAATCGGGCTTACCTGATTTAATAGCACCACATACCCATTTTACATTTCATCATATGCCACTCATCGGAAGCCAATCCAATTTTACCTATGCCTTAAATCCATTGCAACCTATACCAAATAAAATGCGTATGAGTGTTTCCAGCACCTTAGTTAGTTATGGAGGTCTTGATACCTTAACACTCAATTTTAATCCTGCCCATGTACCTGGGTCTACCATTACTTGGCAACGTTGTATCAACAGTAATTTTCTACCTTTATCTTCTGTAGAGACACTTAGTAGTCATATTGCCACAGTAACTCAAGATCAGTATTATAGATGTGTTGTCACTATTCCCGGTATCGGCACCCTGTATTCAAACGTTGTATTGGTAAAAACATATTGTGCTTCTACCGCTTCTGTTTTTTCAGAATATCTTAGCACCATATCATTTAAGGATCTAAATTATTATAGAGGTTATGCGAACACTTATCCGTTTACTGGTTACATTGATCTTACCCAGCCAAACAACTATTACGCGAATACAGGATTTCCAACCACTACCATTCGAAGAGGTGAAATACCTTTATTGACTGCGATGTGTCATAACTATTATGTTGGCGACCAAGTAAGCGTATGGATTGATTATAATCAAAATGGTACTTTTGAGGAGCCCTCAGAACGATATGATACACAAGGATTGAATGTCGACCCATATTGGGCTAAAGCAGAGTTTGCTATGAATGTTCCTGTGCCTTATACTGCCAAGACCGGCATCACACGAATGCGTACGCGACTTGCGTGGAGTAATTTTACCATGAACCCTTGTGGGAATTCACCCTTTGGAGAAACTGTTGACTTTCTTATCAATATTGACCCTCAAATCATCTTGAATAATCCAGGAAAGACCATAGCACCTGATATTTGTTGGGGCCAAGTTACAACCCTCTCACTCGAGAATACTAACTTTACTGTAGGTGAAACATTTCAGTGGGAACAATGCAATGACTCTTTATTCACAGGTCCCATCACTGTATTAGGTAGCCAATCAACTCAAGCCATCACGAACATTGATAGCACAATATACTATCGTTGTAAAGTGGGGCTCCCCGTACTCAATCAATTTTATTATTCAACCCCTTCAAGGATAAAAACTATTCCATTCATCAATTGCTATTGTGCCGCTTCGACGGACTACAATAATTGTATCAATAGTTCAAACAACGAGTACATTTCGCAAGTACATTTTGATTCTTTACTGGTAAACAGTTTTACGCCTTGCAATGGCTTTTCAGATTATACCAATTTTCCTCCGGGGAATAATCAAAGCAATGGCATTGGTGGAGGCAAGGGGTCTACGTCTTTAATTGCAGGCTCTTCTTATCCTATTCAAGTGTCTGTTGCGAATCCGTATACATCAGATTTGGTGGGTCTTTGGATTGATTTTGATCACAATAGTACGTTCGATTATCCTCATGAAATTTTCTACCTCAATGGAAATTCAGGTGGTATTTATACCGATACGATCACTATCCCTTCAACAGCATTAACGGGCGTTACACGAATGCGCATTCGACTCTTTGATTATGCATATTCGTCCTATTATTTCTTTCCTTGTGGCAATTATGCTTTTGGTGAGACAGAAGATTATTTCATTACCATTTTACCGCAGATTTGTAGCAATTTACCAGCGCCGGGGAATACACTTTCCAACGTAAGTTATGGGCCTTTAGGTATGCCAGTGAATTTATCGCTCCAACAAACATACGCTGGAGTGAACTATCAATGGCAGCAAGCGAATGATAGTAATTTTACAAATAATGTAAATAACTTAGGTACGAATACAACTCAAACGATATTGATAAATGCAAGTCAATATTATCGTTGTAGGGTCGAGTGTGGAAATACTGTGTTATTCTCAACACCTATATTGGTGACACGTTGTGACAACGAGTCCTATGAAAGTAAATGCTTCTGTCAGTTTCCAGTACAATGGAATAGCATCACCATCACAGGTGCAGGCAATTATATCGCCACCTTCACCAATGTGCTAGGTTGTGATAGTGTAGTGCATCTTCGAGCCGAAGCTATTCCGGCATCTATGCTACAATCATACGCCTTGGTAGAAGATACCATTTGCAATCCATCGCCTTTTCAACTTTTGTTAAGCGGCACAGAATCCAATGTTCGATATAGCTTTTTGAATGCTATTACCAATGCGCCATTATCAACACCACAAATTGGAAATGGGGCTTCGTTACTTATCACGAGTGACACTATTTACTCGAATACCTTGGTAAATTTATCAGCAGAGAAAATCATCACTACAGGCCAACAAGCCTTGCTGTTTGATGGGGTGGATGATTATTTGCATAGTAGTCTTCAACCTTCGGCCTTGCAAGGCACATGGGAAGCATGGGTCAACAAAAGTGATTGGGCCACCTTACAAGATGATCGATTGTTTGGGAATGGAATTAACTTTACCGATGCAGATGCCTTTTATATTTCTTTACATCCTGGTGTAGGTTTGCACTTTAGATTTGGGGGTGTTTCTCAGCCTGGAAATAACATGGCAGGAACAAATCTTGTGAATTCATTTCTGCCTCATTCTTGGCATCATATAGCAGCTACTTGGGCAACCACAGGCAACGCAACTACATTGAAAGTATATGTCGATGGAATACCCCAAGCCACCTCTATATCAAATGCTACAGTCAATTTTGCAGCAGGTTGCTTTATGGGCGGTGGAGGCAATGTGGCAAATCCATTTTTTAATGGCATCATGGATGAAATTAGAGTGTGGAATTATGATCGCACTGATACCCAACTTCAATCTACCATGTATAGTTGTTCACTCAATGATACGCAAGGATTGCTTACTTATTGGAATCTTGCCCAAGCCAATGGAAGTAGCACAACGAATGATATTTCTTCTAATGGTAATCATGCAGCTATGATGAATTTTAGTGCTCAAGTAGCTTCTAACAATTTGCCGTTTACTTGTGAATCATGTACAAGTTTATTAGCACAAAATATACCGGTTACTATTAAATCTTGTAACCTCAATCCTATAGTCAATGTAAAAACATTCATACAAGGTTATTATATCGGTGCAAATAGCATGACGCCTGTATTGTTGAATGAAGGAGTTGGTAGCAGCAACGTAGAAGTAGACACTATGCGCCTTGAGCTAAGAGATCCAATCACCTTGTCAACTATGGCCACTTCAATTTCCGTGTTACAAACAGATGGCTCGGCTATGTTTACTTTTGCTTCACTACCACATGTTATGTATTACTTGGTTATTAAACACCGCAACTCAATTGAAACATGGAGTGCAGATCCTGTTTTACTCTCTGCCCAAACAACCTATGATTTTACCACCGCAGCTAGTCAAGCATACGGAAGTAATCAAGCAGAAGTCGAGCCTGGTGTATTCGCGATCTACACTGGCGACATCAACCAAGATGGCTATATCGACGGATTTGATTATCCGATGTTTGATGATGATGCCCAAAATAATGTAAGTGGTGTATATGTAGCTACTGATTTAAATGGCGATGGTTATGTAGATGGATTTGATTATCCAGTATTTGATACGAATAGTCAAAACAATGTGAGTGTGATGACACCCTAAAACATCTTGTGTTTTAAGTTTTGTACAAGACTGTCTGAATCGGCAGTCTTTTTTTATGCTCCCGATTTTTTTAGTAGTTGCCGCATGATTTCGTTCGGGAACCCTTTCATGTTTCAGTATGCTAAGCATAAAGTTGTAAAGTATAAGTTAGCCACATTTCACGCAGCTCGTTACTATTTCGGTGATGCCCAAACCCCAATGATTAAATGATACATCACAAACAATAATCACCCTAAAGGGTAAAAAATCTTGAACTAATCAGCGTAAATTTGTATATACTTAAAATATGAGTTGGAAATATATTAGTGTATTTGTTTTATTGGTAAGCCTCAAAATGAGGGCTCAAGTTTCGGAGTACGACTCTTTGAAAAATATCACTTTGAGTAACAAGGCAGATACGAATGTTTGTCAAGCCCTAATTCACTTAGGTGTATTTTATTGGGATACAAATCCAGATTCCTCGATCTATTATTGTGATCAAGCTTACACATTAGCTTCAAAAATTAAAAGTAAATTGTTGATGGCAACCGCCTTGAAAACTAAAGGTGTTGCATGGGATATACAAGGCAATTTAGATTCATGTTTGAAATATTTAAATGAGAGCAAAGTTGGGTTTCAACAATTGGGTCGAGATGATAAATTATCACATACCTTAAGCGACATGGCTTCGGCGTGGCTTAATAGAGGAAATTATGAATTGGCTTTAAGGAACCACTTTCAATCTTTGAAACTTAGACAAAAATTCGGGGACGAAAATTTTATAGCCATCTCTTACAACAATATTGGTTTGGTGTATCGATCAAAAAAGGAGTATAGTAAAGCGATTGATTTTTATAAAAAATCACTAGAGATTAAGGAGAGGCTGCATAATCAACAAGGTGTATTGAATACCTATATCAATATCGGAAGTGCTTATCATAGCAAAGCTCAATATGATAGTGCTTTATATTATGGCAAACTGGCATTAGAATTAGCTCATACATTAAATCAACAAAATGACATGTTATCGAGTCAAAGCAATATTGCAGCAGCTTTGGTGAATCTTAAGCAAACCAATGAGGCCTTGCCTATCTTATTGCATATTCATAATGAACTCGGAGAAAATTTCGCAGATAAGAGTATTTATTTTACTAATTATGAGTCGCTAGGAGATTTGTATGTATTAAAAAACAATATACCCTTAGCGATAGATTATTATAACAAAGGCTTGCAATTGGCATTGGCTAAAAGTAGAACCGAAGCCAAGGAATTATTTTATAGAAAGCTAGCTAAATGCTATTTCAGAACTCGGCAATTTGCGCAAGCATATATGTATTTAGATAGTGCAAAAGTAACTGGTGATTCTATTTTTAGTTTCGAAAATAATAGACAAGCCAATGAATTATCAGCTGTGTATCAGTCTGCAGAAATGGAAAAACGGATTACGGAATTAGATACTGAGAGGAATTATCAAAATACCTTAAAAAAATATTTTATTATCGCAAGTAGTATATTTTTATTACTTTCAATACTTATCTATTTTTCTTTGGTGGCAAATAAAAGAAAGAAGGAATTGTTATTAGAAAAAAACAATGAAATAGAAAAGTCTCTTGAAGAGAAAGAATTTTTGATGAAGGAAATTCATCATCGGGTTAAAAACAATTTGCAAATTGTATCTAGTTTATTAAGCCTGCAATCAAATTATATCACAGATAATCAGGCCTTAGAAGCAGTCAAGGATAGCCAAAATCGCGTGCATAGCATGAGTTTAATTCATCAAAGTTTATATTCCGAAGAAAATTTATCCTCCATCAATGTACGCGATTATATCACACAACTTATCTTAAATCTTTGTAATTCCTATAATACTGAAGAAAGAAATATTAGAATTACCTATGACATTTCGCCCTTGATGATTGATGTCGATACCATAGTTCCAATAGGACTGATCATCAATGAAGTTATTACAAATGCCATTAAACATGCCTTCGTTGGTAGGAAGAATGGTCAGATAAAATTAACTATACACGAAGAAAACAATGGACTTAAAATTTCAGTATATGATAATGGAATTGGTGTGCAAGAGAATGCGCGGAATAAAAACTCATTTGGATTAAAACTCATTCAAGCCTTTTTGAAAAAATTAAATGGTACCATGAAAATTTGGAATGAAGACGGCACAAAATTGGAATTAACATTAAACTACAAAAAATGAAAATTTTAATTTTAGAAGACGAACCTGTGATCGCAGAAGATATTGCTCAAATTTTGGAAAAAAATGAGTACACAATTAGTTCAATTTGTTATTCAAAAGAAGAGGCAATATTTGAACTAGAGAATAATACACCAGAAATGGCGCTCTTAGATATTCATTTGTCAAAGCAATATGACGGGATTGATATTGCCAATTTGATTCATGAAAAGTACCATATCCCATTTATTTTTGTTACTTCCTATTCAGATAAGCAAACACTCGAGAAAGCAAAGCATACAGAGCCTTCGAGTTATATAATCAAACCATTCAATGAAGCCAATATTTGCTCGGCCATCGAAATTGCTTTTTTTAATTTTACCCAACGCAATAAAGCTCAACATCCAATGTTGCTTTTGTCGAAACTAAATCAGCGATTACAAGATACCATTTCTGAAAGAGAATTTGAATTGTTATGTTTAATCTATGAAGGCAAAACCAATAAGCAACTTGCCGATGCTTTATTTATTTCACTAAACACCGTAAAAAAGCATATTAATCATATTTATTTAAAAATTGACGCGACTTCTCGAGCCTCGGCTATAGTTCGATTAAGAGAATTAATGACGTAATAAAAATCTCCCGAAAGGGTAATTCATGGCAAACAGATTATCATGAGTTTTGTATCATAAAATATTATGTTATGAAATCTCTTGCTGTTTTTTGTACACTCATTATTATTCCTTGCTTTCTTTTTTCACAATCCAAATTATGGGGCGTTGCTTCTGGTGGTGGAAATGAATTTGATGGAGGTTCTATTTATTCAACAGATTTACATGGACAAAATTTTCATCTCGAACATAAAATCAAAATTGAACTGGGCGCTAATCCATTCTATAATAATGTAATTCAAGCAAGCAATGGTTTGTTGTATGGCTTAATTGCACAAGATGTATATGATGGATATGGTGTATTATTTGAAATAGATCCTGTGACAAATACCAACAAGGAGCTATATCGATTTACCTCAGATTTTGGAATACCCTATGGGTCTCTTGTCCAAGCGAGTGATGGAAATTTATATGGTATGACTTCTGCAGGGGGTACCAATTGGGAGGGTACTATTTTTAAGTATAATATTTCTACGCAAGTAGTTTCAGTGGTATACGATTTTGATAACATAACGGGTAGGTCCCCACTCGGAAATTTGATACAAGCTAGTGATGGTATGCTGTATGGTATGACCATGTATGGTGGCCTAAACAGCAGAGGCACCTTATTTCAATTTGATATTGCAACTAATACATTTACCAAAAAAATAGACTTTACTAATTCCACAGGAGGATATCCGAGAGGTAGTTTGATGCAAGCTTACAATGGTTTGTTATATGGGTTTACTTCTGCTTTTGGAGGATATTCCGGTGGAACTATGTTTCATTACGATATCACCAATTCAACTTTTACAAAACTAGTCGACTTTAACAATGTCGCTACTGGTCGATTTCCATATGCTAATTTAGTACAAACACCCGATAGTTTGTTGTATGGCGTAACAAAAGGAGGTGGAAGTTTAGGCGATCATGGTACACTTTTTTCATTTAACCCAACTACCAATACACTCACTAAGAAAGCTGATTTTACAACTGCCTTGGCAAGAGACTTAAGAGGTTCATTGGCTATAGCCCCTAATGGAAATTTATATGGGGTATCGTATGCAGGAGGTGCTCAACTTATGGGGGCATTGTTTGAATACAATCCCACTAGCAATACCTTGACTAATAAAGTAAGTTTAGATAGTGTCAATACTGGCAAGAATTCTTTTGGGTCTTTGTTTCTTGCCAATAATGGATTGATGTATGGTATGACAAATGGAGGTGGACTAAGTAATAGAGGTGTGATATTTACTTATGATTACACTACCAATTCTATGGCCAAACTAAAAGATTTAGCCACCAACCATCAAGGGTACTTTCCAACTTTTTTGGTGGATGGCTCGAATGGGAAACTCTATGGTGCAACGGCTGCAGATGAATATGGTGAAAGCTATGGATCGTTTTTCGAATTCGATACAAGCAACCATGTGTTTAGTATAAAAAAGCAAATTTCACAGGCAGAGGGAGTGGGTCCAACTAAAATGATAAAAGCTCCCGATGGAAATTTTTATGGTACGTTTCCATGGGCAGGAACATATTGGTATGGTTCCATTTATAAATATAGTCCTATAACAGATTCGTTCAGCATAATTCACACTTTCTCTGGCTTGGATGGAAGTTATCCGGAAGCTAAACTCATATTAGCGAATGATGGGCTTTTATATGGCACTACCTTTATGGGCGGTTCTATGGATGCTGGCACGATTTATAAAATAGATGTATGGACCAATACAGTTACGAAACTCCAAGATTTTGTGAGTACTTCACTTATGAATCCAAATTCGGGTTTATGTCAAGCAAGTAATGGAAAAATGTATGGCACCACACAACATGGAATTTATGGTTTCGGTAATTTGTATGAATATGATATAAATACCAATACCTTAAGTGCTGTTTTTGATTTTGATAGTACAACTTATGGGGGCTATCCTTCAGGTGCTGTGATAGAATTAGGCAATGGAATTTTAGGAGGCACTACATCCATCGGAGGCAATCATGGTTTTGGTGTTATTTACCAATACAACATGTTCTTAGATTCTATGGTTATTGTTCATCATTTTGATACAACAGTGAATGGTGCTGTGGATGAATTGCTA
>CAZSUF010000078.1:0-965 GCA_964609875.1 uncultured Bifidobacterium sp. | reverse complement strand
AATAATATTCAAAATCAAAATAAGCGGATAGAATATGGTGGTGGAAATTATAATAAGGGTGTATTATATGAGTATGATAAAATGACGAATACAGTTTCTTTACAGCAACACTTCAATGAAAGTATAGGTGCTGCACCGTGGGTTGTACCTATTAAAATAACTGATACAGCAAATGCTACTTTAACTACATTGAATATAAAAGCGTTTTTACAAGGCTATTATATGGGTTCTTCACAATTGACTTCAACTTTGATAAATGAAGGTGTTGGGACGAATCCACTTTTATGTGATACAGTTACTCTTGAACTACACAATGCAACAAGTCCATTTGCCTTAGTATTTTCTTTTTCTGGAGTAATTGGTACAAACGGTTTATTGGCTTGTCAATTTCCAGAGCAAGTAGACGGACAAAATTATTTTATAGTGCTTAAACATCGAAACTCTCTTGAAACTTGGAGCGCCAATCCTGTTTTAATGTCGAACCAAACAACCTATGATTTTACTACAGCCGCTAATCAAGCATACGGAAGCAATCAAGTAGAAGTGGAGCCAGGTGTCTTTGCACTCTTTAGTGGCGACATCAATCAAGATGGATATATCGATGGATTTGATTATCCGGATTTCGATACAGATTCTCAAAACAATGTAAGCGGTATGTATGTGGCAACAGATTTAAACGGAGATGGCTATGTAGATGGATTTGATTATCCAATTTTTGATGCGAATAGTCAGAATAATGTGAGTGTGATGACACCTTAAAATATTGTGGTTTAAGTTTTGTAAAAGACTGTTTTATTCAGACAGTCTTTTTTTATGCTCCCGATTTTCTTTTCAGTCAAGTGATCATTCCGTTCGGGAACCCTATCATTTTTTGTTCTTGAAGCGAGTTGCTATTTTACATCGATTAGATTCTGTGGTCCTCTGTGTTGTATTTCCTCTGTGATCCTCTGCGGTATATGCAATTT
>CAZSUF010000077.1:12987-14560 GCA_964609875.1 uncultured Bifidobacterium sp. | reverse complement strand
AATACTCATAAGTAGCGTTAGGCAGAAGAGACATTGTTACAGAGTATTTATTCGGCGCAATTAACGACATCGCTGCACCAGGGAAAGAAGACCAATTCCAACTACCAATTAAATACACAGGTGTTGAATCGGGGCTCTCTACCTGAAAAGTAACATTAATTGGGGTTGGTGGCGGGGGCGGTGGGGTAATGGCACAAGTATTGCATGTTGCAAATGTATAACAAACGCCAGTATCTACTGACCCTAAATTTAAAACACGATTGGTGTAAGTGGTATTCCCATTGGTACAAGGCCATGTAGGATCTAAGACTTCTTTAACAGGTGTAGCCCCGCTGACATACAGAAATTCATGAGCAGTATTAGATGCTAAAGTTAAAGTGGCAGAATATTTGCCAGGTGCAATTAAGTTCATTGGTGTACCAGGCCAACCAGCCCAATTCCAACTACCAAAAACATAAACAGGTGTGTTAGTTGGATTTTCTACTTGAAAGGTGACAATTTGAGTTTGTGCCCATGCAGTATTGCATGCGAGAACTAAAACTGTGATGAGGGTTTGAATTTTTCTTTTCATTTGTATGTAATTAAAATTTTAATAATAAAAGTTGTTTAAAGTGGTTGATATGTAAATGATGAAATAATAACTTCGTGCTCTTGACCATTACTAGGTGCCGCCCCATTCAATAACCAAAGATTAAATCTAACATTCGTGCTATCGCTTGGTGCAGGAATTACAATTGGGTTAGAAGTATTTGAACCTTCTATTTTTTGACGTGATATATTATTTTTAGTAAAAGTCCATTGAGAAATTTTGTTTGGACCTGGATAATTTAAACCTTCATAACACTCCCAATGCACGCTATCAGGTGTCCATCTGAACATACAAGTAACAGGTTGTTTTAAATACTTAACAGGAACATTAGATTTAAACATACGTTCAGCATAAGGAACTGGATTACTGAATATTACAGGTTGCACAGCATAACTTATTAAATTAGTATCGTTCTCATTTCCCCATCTACTAAATTCAATATCAACTTCACTATTGGCTTGTGTTTGAAACGAATAGTTGTCCCAAGTAAAAAAACCAAAAACAGGATTTTTATCAAAAGTGCTAATGTCACTCATGCAAGTCATTACGTAAGTTCCATAACCAAATACTTTAGTAGAAATAATTTCACTGCAAGTCCATTGATTATTTTTTTTAGCGATCTTTAAATGAAGATTACCGGTAGCATCCACCCAAGCAAAATCACTTGTACCTGAAAAACGATTTGGCCCTGGTCCAACTGGAGATATTGCATTTTTGTATTTCCATTGATATCCTGAAAAAGCAAAATCACCTTTTATTTCTGGTGCTACTATAACTGGAGGCTCACCTTGTTTGCATGCATATAAAAAAGCAATACAGCCTAAGCATAAAATTTGTATGAATTTTTTATTGTACATAAATGAGTTTCTTTTGGTTGTTAATCATTAATTCTATTTCTCCTGGTTCTGTCACTCGTTTTAAATCTTTATTAATAAATGAAAAATCTGCTTTACGAATTTGAAATGTTACTTGTTTTGTTTCATT
>CAZSUF010000077.1:4420-12899 GCA_964609875.1 uncultured Bifidobacterium sp. | reverse complement strand
GGGTAATAGAAGCAACCAAATCGTTGTAATACAATTGCACCACTTCCTTACCCTTAACCTTTCCTGTATTTTTTACATTTACAGTGACGTTTACCTTTTGTTTATCACCTATTATGGTATCTGAAATAAGCATGTTGGAATATTCAAATGAAGTATAACTTAATCCATATCCAAAATCAAATTGTGGACGATAAGCATTCATTGAAAAATCAATATCTAAATCCTCTGAACGTTTATGATCATACTGCACCAATGAATTTACAGTAAGAGGGTAAGTGAAAGGCAATTTACCACTTGGATTTTCTTTACCAAATAGTATATCAGCAATTGCCCTCCCACCCTCGTCGCCTGACAAATAACAATATAGAACAGCATCTACCTTTGGTACAACGCTATGTAAAATTCTTGGTCTATTAAAATTACAAACTAAAACAATAGGTTTATTTAATGTAGACAGTTGACGAATCAATTGTTGTTGAGCATCACTCAATGTCAAATCTTCAATATTGCCTGGCATTTCAGTACAAGGCTTTTCGCCAATACAAATAATTATTTTGTCTGCCTCTTTGGCTTTATTCAAACAAGCATTCATATCAAATACACTATCCAAGCTTGCACCTAAGTCATACTTCAAATTAGAAAATGAATATTGATATATTGCTTCTAAAATGGTCAATTTATTTTTGGTATTATACATGGTATCCACTCCCTGCCAAGTATGTGTCCACGCTCCATTTAATAAGTTTAAACTATTTGCTGCCGGACCACAAACGAATATTTTCTCAGAAGGTTTTAATGGCAAAATAGACTTTTCGTTTTTTAATAAGGTAATACTTTCCTTTGCTACCTCATAACTCGCTTGTGCATGTTGTGCAGAGCCAAACAAAGGATATTTACTTTCATCAAAAATTGTATTATCAAATAGCCCTAAATCTTTTTTCAATTGTAAAATTCTTTTCACTGATATATCCAAACGACTTTCTGGTATCGAACCTTCTTTTACCAATTCAACCAACAAGGTTGTAAACTCAAAATCATTGGGTGTCATACTCATATCAATACCTGCCATGATAGCCATTTTCACCGCATCCTTTTTGGTTTTAGCCACACGATGAATATTTACCAATTTATAAATATCTTCCCAATCTGTAACGGCTACGCCTTTAAACCCTAACTCGTTGCGCAACAATTTGGTGAGTATATCATAATTGGCATGCACTGGTGTTCCGTTGATATCACCTGAGTTAATCATAACTGTTTTAGCTCCCGAAGCGATAGCTGTTTGAAATGTAGGCAAAAAATATTCTCGTAATTCTCTGTCTGATATCCAAGCAGGTGTTCTATCTTTTCCACTTAAAGGCATGCTATATCCTAAAAAGTGTTTCATACAAGCAGCTACTTTATATGGGCTACTCACATCATTTCCTTGATAGCCTTCAATAGCAGCTTTACTCATGGTTTTCGCTAAATAAACATCTTCCCCAAAGGTTTCAAAAAAGCGTGACCATAAGGGTTGTCGACCAAGATCTAAAACCGGCGAAAAATTCCATGGTATACCTGTAGCACGAACTTCATAAGCGGTTATTTCGTATCCTTTTTTTACTAAAGCTGGATTCCAAGTAGCCGCTTGTGCAATTTGTTGTGGAAACAAAGTAGCACCCATGGTATAGTTAGCGCCATGAATAGCATCTATACCATATAATATAGGAATTTTGTTTTTACTTAATGTTTCATTCTGTTGATGAATGGCTTTTAAAATACTATGCCAATTTTCTAATGATATTGTTCCGCTTCCACAACCTACATTTAGGACAGAACCAATATGATATTTCGAAATGGCTTCTTGCAACTTCGTCAAATTAATGGTTTGAGGATTTGTCAACGCACATATCCCACCTTCGGCAATAACCCCTAAATCAATTTGTGTCATCTGTCCAGCCTTTTCCTCAATGCTCATTTTTTTGATTAAGGCATCTATATCTAAAGCATTATTTTTTGTTTGAGCAAATATCATTTCACTTCCTAAAAAGAAAGAAATGAACAGAGATATGTACTTCAAAAAAATCATGGTTATAGTCTAACAAATTTTATATTGTCTAAATAAATATCTCCATCTCCTTCCAATTGTATCATAAATTGTTTTACGCTTTCCAAATTAAAATCCCCTTTTTTAAAATCAAAATTGGATAAAGGAATGGTAACGGTTGTCCATGTTTGGTCATTAAATGTTCCTGTTGCTAATGGCTTTTGGAAACCATAATACGACTGTACACCGCCATAATCTTCGAAGGCAAAAGCAACGGGCAAATTAGTAAATGAACCTTTGACAGATTTAACTTGCATTTGTACTGCGCAATTTCCTGCAATATCTAACATGTCTTTTGCCACCCAATTATTCCAGCCAAAGCCAATGCCTATCCATTTGCAACCACCTTTTATTTTATCCCATTTTACATGCAAGGCACTTTTGTCAGCAAATACATTTTTGTTCTCAGCATTCAAAGTAACGCATTGTGTTTCGGGAGATACCCAAACACTCTTATCATAATCATCTTTATAAATATACAAAGCTTTAAAGCCATCAATTTCATCGGCTTCATGGCTAGCTGTTGCATCGTACAATGATTTAGACTGAATTGCCATAAATGATTTACAGGATAGCAACTGAGTACTAATCCATAAAGCAAAACATACTATGTAAACTTTCTTCATCATGGCTGTACGGGTCCATTTTCTGTAAAAATCATTAAATCTAATTTTGAACTAGCAAAACCATCATTTGGATTTGCTAAATGTAACATGGAGATTTTCCCAATTTTATCAGGGTTGCGAAGTCCATTTCCTTTAGGAGTTCCAGGCACACCATTTACTAAATAACTCATGTCGCTATACTTTACTGAAATTAATTTCCAGCCAACCCAGTCTACGTTAATTTGATAATCATACTCATCATCCGTATTTGCATTGATAGCACCATCGGCATTTTCATCTTCTTTAAATTGAAATAAAACCAAAGAAGGATTCACTGAAGGCACCCCATAGACCAAGCAATTAAAATACACCGCATCTGGATTTGTATTCAATGGAAATGTTTTGGCAGTACCATAGGCAGTTGCAGGAAAATCAATCAAACCAATGAGCCAGTCCCAATTAACAGTTCCCGCCATATTCAAGTACTTTTTCCCTTCAGGTGCTAAGGTGTCTGTCTTCACTTGAAAATCCATATTAGCACCACTTTGTGCAAACCTAACCCAACCTGGCTTTATTCCTGCTTCAAAATCAGCAATGATAAAACCATCAATTTTTTTAGTGCCTATAATTTTTTCAGAAACTGTAAACGTATCTGTTACATCTTTAATCGTAAGTTGTACAGTGCAATTCTCTAATGTAAAAATGGGAAACTTTGTTGATGAACCATTCCATGTTGCATTACTTGCATCAATGGCTTTACTCGTTCCTTTAATCTCTTTGATACTTTTAGATTTGGCACCAGTAATTGTAATTGTCCAATCTACAATTTTATTAAACTTAGCTGTAAAAATTACATTTTGACCTGTGCTAAAATCTACACTATCCCTATCTGCTTTAAATGTTTCCAGTAATTTAAAATTACTGTATATATCGTTGATGCTAGGACCATCAAAATCTGTTGTATTTTTTCGGCATGACACACCAAAAATAATTGCGAGTAAAATGAGTATGGATAATTTCTTTTTCATATTAAAATAGCATATTATAAATGATACCAAATTGATTTATTTTGTAGTCAGCATTTCCTTTTAATGCATCAACATAAAGACCTTGTTGATACATTGCACTGATATAAATTTTGGGCGTAAAATTATATCGGATTCCAAGCCCAGACATTTGTTGACTTAAGTCATACTTCTGTTGAGTAAAATAAGTAACTTCTGTAAAGGAATTTCTATCCGCAATAAAATCATCTCCTATAGTATTTTGCAATACAAATCCACCTAATAAGTCAAAGTCTTTAAACAACTCAAATCGGATACCAACTGTAGCTTGCGTATTCTTGAAGTTTACATTCTCTAATGGCGCATCACTGTTTCTTGAAGTATTTTGCAACATATACCCTACTTGCAATTCCAATTTATTCTTTATTTTAAGATAAGTGTGCAAAGGTGCCATTGCATTGAATTTTAAAATAGAAAATTTACGAAGAGCCAAAGTTCCTTGTCCTTTTATTTCACTTAAATTATAATAGGAAATAGACGCATCGATATCTTTTTTATAATGAACTTTACCATATAAACCCATTCTATTAAAAGTGGCTAATCCAAATGGCATAGCATTATTGAAAACATTATTGACAGTCATTAATCGACTACTAATGGTACGATTGTATAAGTTATCATTGGTAATTACATCCATTAAACCCAATGGTCGTATACCTTGTGCATTGGTATATCGATCGTAATAAGCAGGCAAGGCATTGTAGTTGATGTCTTTACTTTGTGCCCCAATACTTCTGTATTCAGGTCCAACATTTAAATAACCCAATGTTGCGTTTACATGATATTTTGGCAAAGCAATTGTTGCTTGAGCATGAGCAAAATAATCTTTCAACACTGGCGCAAGTGTATCTAATGTATATCTATAGTTACTATTTCCAATTTCAGCCGATATCGTAAGTATTTGTTTACCAATTGGCGTAGTATACTTTGCATCTACGGACTGTACGTTATTGCGAAATACATTACTATCCTTTACAGTTCCTAAAACATCAAACACAGAATTTACATTATACCCAATTTTAAAATGTTTACCTTGAACCACATCAATATTTCCACCTGCCATTAAGCGTTCTGGAACATTAGAAAAATTAGTTGCATTTACACGTGTTAAGAAACCAGTAAAATTTGCTTCCTTAATATAATCTTTAAAAGTTAAACCAAAATCAACATTGGCGCCTTGCATACGCCATGTATTATTCATGTAAAACTTCTCGTAGTTTACAATATTACGTTGCAAATTAAAAATGGCAGGTAAGCTATCGATGGCATCTGCATGATGATTATACAGCAAGAACGGTGTTTGTTTCAAATTCAAATCTCCTAATTGATAGCGTAGTGTATTCGCTACAATTCCCTTCATATATAACTGTCGCACATCAAAGGTTACAGCGCTTCCCCAAAAACCACCAAAGCCATTTCGAATACGAAACATCCCCATAATTTCTGTGTTCTTATTTGGCTTAATGTTCACACCCAAATCTATTAAAGCATAACCACCTGTATTTCTTTTTGCTGTAGCTGTATCAGCTAATAATGTATCGGTAACAGCAATTCTATTATTCGTCATTACAGAACGTGCTCCACCAATGAAGGTTACTTTTCTATCCTTTTGAGCAAACAATTGCATACTAAAGCATAGCAATAACGCCATTATTTTTATACTTACTATTTTGTTTATTCCTTTCATGGTTTAAAAAAATGCTTTTAATTCAACAGTTGTTTCCCAGCCTTTATATTTATCTTTTGCAAAACTTGCATCTTCATATTTCATCCATCGTTGTCGAATATATAATCCAACATTTTTACTCATTTGTATATCAAAACCCGAAGCAAGGCTGTAACCTGTTTGATTTTTGGGTCTTTTAGTAATCGCATCCACTTGGGTACTATAATTGGCAATAACTCTTTCGAAGCTTGCGTAGTTATTCCAAACCAACATTGGACTTAATTTCAAGTACATTTCCACCTGATGGTCGTAAGTTCTTAGTAATGATTCTTCTGTAAAGTTGACTAGAGCAGAAAGTTGATTTTGAACTGAATTAAAGGTGCCTAAATAAAAAACATATAAATCCTTTCCTGCAACTTGTGTTTTGAATTTTGAATTGATTTCAATGGTATTGAAATATTTTTTATATAATGGTCTTGTGCCTGTGCTATCTAAATCTGTAATGTTTACTGTTTCAAAAACGGATCGATAAATTTTATTTAAGTTTTGATATGGCCCCACTTCACTTGGAAAATCCCAACGCCAAAAACGAGATAGTGCCAAATTATTAAATGGATGACTATAGGTTAAAGAAGTAGATAATTCTTCCAGCTCCATAGAATTACTATAACCAATAGAATTTTTAAACTTGCCAAAATTAAGTTGTGCATTTAAATCCATTCCTTGTCGGTTATTAGACATTTGCCCTACGGGTAATACTGCACTTGATACCGCCAACAAAACAGGCTGATTCAAGTTGTTTACTTGCGTAGTTTGTTGAATAGATGAATTCATGAATACAGAATTATTATTAAGCACCCTAGGACTTATTCTGTACAGATGTATTTCAACTGGAAATTTATTGGCTATGCTACCAGATACTTTTAAAGAAATAGCTTCTCCGAATTTTGTAGTTTCTTTATTTGTAAATCGTCGGCCTGCTCCTACTTCTGCTTCTACTTTTATTTTCTTAAAATGATGCAACATTTCAAGGGTATGCATATTAAAGCCTGCAATATTGTGTTTAATACTATCTATCTGACTAGTATTGTTGAAGGTATTGAATGAAATAAAATTATTTTGGTAGTCCTTTCTAATTTTTCCTCCAAAGGAGGAATTAGGAATAGGCGAAAATCCCCCGTCCAATTGGGTTTTACCGTACATGGCAGAGAAAGAAAAGTTTTTTGGAAGTTGCGCACCTTCAATAATTAATCCTTGAAAAGCTTGATTTCCCCAACGTTGATCTTGATTAATGGCTCCAGAAGAATAAAAATCATTGTATCGAGTGTCTATTTTGGGTGTGTTTGGGTCCCATGGATTACGCTCAAATAAGCTGTATCTGTTATAACCTTTATTTGCCTGAAACGTAAACGGTGAAAGCATATACCAATTGATACCGCCAGTTCTCACATTAAAATTACCAACAGAAGTTGTGAAATTTCCATACAAACTCACCCCTAAATTCAATCCCTTTACATTCTCTATTTGACCAGCACCAGTCATAGGTGACCACAAAAATAAATCGGTACCGAAACTCGTTTTAGGACTCGTGTTTCCTGCAATATTCAACATCAATTGTGGAATTTGACTATCGTCGCCGACAAAAATATTTTTTCTATTTCCTTCTAAATGAGCATAGGTTTCGTTGAGCTTACGCACATTGGTTACAAAACGATAATAACCCCCAATTTGTAAACCATCTAAAACCTCTTTGGCTACCTTAGGGAAATTTCCTTTGTTTGATAATTCAATCGTATCTATGACAATACTTGGTGATATTTCTTGTCGGGTATCAGCCACGCGTTGACCCTTTACATGTTTATGTAAAAACGAAATTGATAGAATGGATATGAGTACTATTTTTTTCAAATCATTCATTATTATTGGTCAAAAGATTTCATATCTACATATTTAAATTGAACGGCTTTAGCTTGTTTTTCATTTTCATCTCGTGGCGTAACTAAAAATGGTATATTGGCATAAGCCAACTTATCATTATATAAAGCAGAAACAAACAAACGATACTGACCAGGATTTTTGGGTGCTAAAAAAGTAATCGCATTTGACTTGCCATTCTTTATTAAGCCTCCAATTTCGACAGCTTCATCTTCTTTATCACCGCCTGATTTTTTATCGGTACTTTCTTGAATAATACGCCATTTGTATTTTGGCATCCCCATATTTTTCGGCAACTCTATAGTAAAGGTCGCCTGATTTTTTCCTTCTGCCTTTAGCGTAATATTGTCTGTTGCTATTTTATTATTTATAAAAAAAGACTTGATAGTAGGGGCAGGATTATTTATCGGCTTCTCCGTAAATACTTCCTGAATGGCATCAATTGGCTCTGTCATTTTATTATCCTTTGAAAAAAGACCAAACCATGTTTCGGTATATTCTTGCTTAGCACCCCATAAAAAAGCATAAGAACCTAAGCAATAATTTTTATTAGGCTCAATATATTTTTTATAACGCTCGCTATACACATTTCTTTTTTCCGTACTAGACTGCTCCAATGAAACACCCCAAGAAGATTTAGGACTTTCCCAATAGCCATTTGGTCCCCATTCGGTTATCATATACGGCCCCTTCCATCCAAATTTTGAGACATTAGCGGGCACATTGGCTATATCCCCATAGGTGTTAATACAGTATATATCAATATCCGGACAGCGCTTTACGATGTGTACCACTTCCAGGCTATCTAAACCTGCTGTAACGGTAGAGGTCGGGTGATTCGGATCCACCTGATGAATATACTTGGCAATATCTTGAACGGCATTCCAGCAATTCGGGTTCGTGTAATTTAAATCCAATTCGTTGCCAACACCCCAAAGTAATAATGCAGGATGATTTTTAAATTTATCAATAATACTTTTAAAATGATTTAATTGACTAAGCACTTTCCCGGCATTGTCATAATCAAATCCATGACGTTCATGTTGAAGCCATAAACCAAGCATAACTGTCAGGCCTCTTTTTTGTGCTTCATCTAATACATGTTGCGCATCATCTATACCCC
>CAZSUF010000077.1:0-4410 GCA_964609875.1 uncultured Bifidobacterium sp. | reverse complement strand
TAGCTCCTACTTCAACCATCTTATCAAAATTCACTTCACCACCCAGCCCTTTCACATAGTAAGGTTTACCATCTCGCATGAGCTGATAACCTACTTGTGTTTTTACCACCTTGGTTTGAGCCATAGCAGCCATACTCATGAAGAAGGTTGACAATAAAATGGTAATTCGAATGACCATACTTTATGAACTTTAAAATAAATTCTTCAAACTTTAATCTAAACTAACATTAATTCATCTACGACATTATTACTTTTATTTATGCCTTATCTTTTCATTCTCCTTCCTGAAACAAACATCTTAACATGTTTAATTCAAATTCTAATAGCTACTTTTTTAGCGACTTACTTTTTCATAAATCATTGTAGTTTTTCCAAATAATTTACTTAGTGTTAATAAGACGCTATGCAAACATAATTAATTTTTTTTATAAATTTGCACAATGCAAAAAATAATTAAGGCTAAACCAAAGTCAGATAAAATACCCAATCTAAACCCTCACGTGTCAGCTGACTGTGTAATTTTTGGCTTTGATTTTGAGAAATTAAACGTACTAATCATTCGAAGAGGAATTAACTCGTCAAGCAAAACTACCCGTATGGCATTACCTGGCGATTTGATTTATGACAACGAAAATTTAGACATGGCAGCAAGTCGTATTTTAAAAGAACTAACAGGTTTAGAAGGTATATATTTAGAGCAAGTTGCTGCATTTGGAGACCCAAATAGAATTAAAACTAAAAGAGATCAAGAGTGGTTAAAATCTATCAGAGAACAGCCTGAAGCAAGAGTGGTTACCATAGCCTATTACTCTTTAGTTCCTATGTCAATCTGCACCTTGCAAGCCTCTTCTTTTGCCAAATCTGCCGAATGGGTAGCTGTGAATGAAATTAAAGAATTAGCATTTGACCACTATGACATCTTAGCCGCCGCTTTAAAAAAATTAAAAGAAAAAATAGCCACTCAACCCATCGGATTCAATTTACTTCCAGAAAAATTTACACTAGGTCAGCTGCATAAATTATATGAAGCCATTTTGAATAAAAAAATCGACAAACGAAATTTCCGTAGAAAGATCTTAAAATTAGATATTTTAACTAGCCTAGAAGAAAAACAAAAAGGTGTAGCCCACAAACCATCTACCTTTGTAAGATTCAATGAAAAAAACTATAGAAAACTTTGCGAAACAGGGTTTGACAACTTTTCATTTTAATTTGAAATAATTTTGGATTCAGGATTGCTAGTTTAGAATTACTTAGTGTATTTTTGACATTAACAAAATAAATGTACCTTTATTTAATCTCAAAGATAAATGCCTTGCAGTACGAATCAGAAATTCAGGCTTGGACTATGGAATTAAATTCATCATTATGTATAAAAAAAAGAACACTTTTGAAAAACTAGAACCATTCAACATTATTGTATTTGGGGGAGGTGGTGATTTGGCTATGCGAAAAATTTATCCAGCCTTATTTCATCGATTTATTGATGGGCAGTTTGGTGATACTTTTAATATTATAGCTGTTACAAGGAAAGACAAAGAAGGATTTCCTTTTCACGATGAATTAAGTCGATTTATTAAAGAATCGATGAAGGAAGATAAAGACATAGCGCTTGAAATCGAGAACTTTTATCGAAGAATTAAACTGATGGTAATTCAAAACCCTTCTATTGAAGACTATAAAGAATTAGCCGATTACCTCAATAGCTTTAAAGGATTTCAAAATATTTATTACTTCTCTACACCTTCTTCAGCCTTTGGAAGTATTAGTAAAACACTAAAGGACGCTAATCTCATACACCCAAATAGTAAAGTAGTTTTAGAAAAACCTCTGGGCTATAGCCTAGAATCTTCCAACCAAATTAATGCCGAAATCTCAGAAGCTTTTCAAGAAAATCAGATTTATAGAATTGATCATTATTTAGGAAAAGAAACCGTACAAAACTTAATGGTATTGCGTTTTACCAATAACCTATTTGAAAAAGCATGGAACGGAGAAAATATTGACAATATTCAAATTACCGTAGCAGAAAATTTGGGTGTTGAAAATAGAGCGGGTTATTACGACAACAGTGGCGCTTTATTAGATATGATTCAAAATCATTTATTACAACTGCTTTGCTTGGTGGCGATGGAACCTCCAAATATTTTAGAATCAAATGAAGTACGTAATGAAAAACTTAAAGTACTCAATGCGCTTAGACCTCACACAAAAAGATCCGTAGTAACCGAAACAGTAAAAGGGCAATATTCAAGAGGAAGCATTCGCGGAGAGCAGGTTAAATCCTATTTAGAAGATATTGAAAAATATGATTCCAAGACAGAAACATTTGTAGCAATTAAAGCCTATGTAGACAATTGGAGATGGAAAGATGTGCCATTTTACTTACGAACTGGAAAACGTATGAAAAAACGTTATTCTGAAATCGTCATTAATTTCAAAACAGTCAAGCACAATATTTTTCAGACTCAAGAAAAAATGCCTCATAATAAACTCATCATAAATCTACAACCTGATGAGCGAATTGAATTAATTCAAATGACTAAAATACCCGGTCCAGGGGGTTATCGCTATCAACCTATCGCCTTGAAATTAGATTATAGTGATACTTTTAAAGAGCGTTTTCCGACAGGATGAGGTACAAGCTGCTTGGAAATGGACCGAATCTATTTCGAATAGTTGGAAACTGGCCAACCAACAAAATATATTGTATGAAGCAGGCACATGGGGCCCTCCAGATAAAATAATGGATGGCGATGACACTTGGGAAACAAAACTATAATGAAGAACATGGTTCAATTTAAAACAAGTAAGGAATTAGAAATTCAATTGGCTTCCCAAATTGCAGCTAAGTTAGATTTGGCGATTAAAAATAATGGAAGAGCTCATTTACTTGTTTCTGGCGGCAAGAGTCCCATAGGCATGTTCCAATTACTCTCACTAAAACAAATAAACTGGGAACTTGTGACCATTGGCTTAGTTGATGAACGATTTGTCCCGAAAGAAAGTGAAGCCAGCAATGAACGATTAGTCAAAGAAAATTTAATGATCAACGAGGCACATAAAGCCACATTTGTTTCGATGATTTATTCATTAGAAAATGAAATAGAAAATTTAGCCATAGCAAATTCCAAGTATAAACTCTTTCATGATTCGGTGGATGTGTGCATTCTTGGCATGGGAGATGATGGCCATACAGCTTCCCTCTTCCCTAACGATTATGCCTCAGAATTAAATCTCTTGAGTGATAGCCTAGATTTAGTTTCGACACTTTCACCCAATATTCCTCATCAACGTATATCGTGTTCGAAAACACTGATATTACAAAGTGATTTTATTTATATCATGTTATTAGGAGAAGCTAAAAAAGTAATTTTACAGCAAGCGCCAATTAAAAGACTGCCAATAGCGCATTTTACCGAAGCACAAAACAAGGTAGTAGAAATTTATTATTCCGATAAAAACAACCATTAATGTATGCCACATCCAACCATTGAAAATGTAACAAAACGAATCATTGAAAGAAGTAAGGAAAGTAGAGTACTTTACTTGTCCCAAATGCAGGCTGCCTTTACAGAAGGGGTAACCCGCAATATACTGAGTTGTGGAAATCTAGCACATGGTTTTGCCGGTTGCGAAGCAGATGAAAAAGCAAAATTAGCTGATACCAAAATCCCCAATTTTGGCATTGTAACTGCTTATAACGACATGCTATCAGCACATAAAACTTATGAACACTATCCTGAAAAAATAAGAGCTTATGCTTCAAAATACAATGCTGTTGCGCAAGTAGCTGGCGGTGTACCTGCCATGTGCGATGGTGTTACACAAGGCCAACCTGGTATGGAACTTTCATTATTTAGTAGAGATGTCATTGCCTTATCTACTGCTGTGGCTCTTTCGCATAATATGTTTGATGGTACAATTGGCTTAGGTATCTGTGATAAAATTATTCCTGGCTTAGTCATAGGCATGTTGAAATTTGGTCATTTGCCAACTCTGTTTATTCCAGGAGGGCCTATGAAATCAGGTATTACCAATGATGAAAAAGCTAAAATAAGAAAGGTGAATCTGACTCCTATCATTCTGCAGGTACATGTACATTCTATGGTACTGCAAATAGCAATCAAATGTTAATGGAAATCATGGGTCTACAATTGCCTGGTTCAAGTTTTGTAAATCCAGATACCCCATTAAGAGAATTATTAACAGAAGAAGCCATCAAGCTGTTAAGTCTGAATTGCCAATCAAAACAATTTGAAAATTCATTTTGTAATATGTACGATGAAAAGGTAGTCGTAAATGGATTAATAGGATTATTAGCCACTGGAGGCTCTACAAATCATACGATTCATTTAATCGCCATGGCTAACTCCGCTGGAATTAAAATAAACTGGCAAGACTTTTCAG
>CAZSUF010000076.1:4421-14585 GCA_964609875.1 uncultured Bifidobacterium sp. | reverse complement strand
CAAGCTCTTCAAACTGCTTTTGAAATCAGCTAGTTTACTTAAACGAATACATCCATGATGACCCTGAAGTTAGATAGAAAAAAGTTGCAAGGACAAATAGAACTACCTGCTTCAAAAAGTATAAGTCATCGTGTATTGATGATTCAGTATTTGACAAATGCGAACACGCACATTAATCAATTGTCTAAGGCAAAGGATACGCAAATGTTGATCAAAGCACTGGATGAACTTAAACAAAATGATCATCTTACGCTAGATCTTAAAGATGCAGGTACGCCTATCAGATTTATGTTAGCCTTAGCGGCAGGATTGCCTAATAAAGAAATTACACTCACAGGCACTCAGCGAATGAAGGAAAGACCCATTGCAGAATTGGTCACAGCTTTAGTACAATTAGGTGCGCAAATCAAGTATCTAGAAGTTGAAGGTCAATTACCTGTTTTGATTCAAGGACAAAATTTGATGGGTAAGTCTGTTCGAATCAGTGGACAAATTTCTTCACAGTTTATTTCTGCCTTGTGTTTAATTGCCCCCAACTTGCCAAAGGGAATTTGTGTAACCTTAGAAGGCAAGGTAGTTTCAGAAGCCTATATTCAAATGACTTTGGCTCTCATGCAAGAGTTTGATGTTCATTCTACTTATGCAAATGGGATCATTCATATTCCTCCACAGTCATATATAGCGAAAGATTTTACAGTAGAGAGCGATTGGAGTAGTGCCACTTTTTTTTACGCCATGGCTATGATGTGTGAGGATGTAAATATTCAGCTTAAAGGATTAGCCGCGCAAAGTGTGCAAGGTGATGCCTTTATCGTCGAATTCGCAAAACAGTTTGGGGTGCATACTCAATTCAAAGAGAATGCTTGTGTGATAACTCGAACATGTGAACTTGATCATCATACAAATCAACAATTCAATTTAGTTAATTACCCTGATTTAGCAGTACCTATCATCGTAGCCTGTGCATGCAAGTATCCACTTATTACATTTACAGGACTCCATCATCTTGAGTTGAAAGAAAGTAAAAGAATTAGTGCTATCATTTTGAATTTAACAAAAGTAGGCATAGAGCTTTCTTATCAAGAAGATATATTAAAAGTTGTACGACATAATTTAATTCCCAAGCATACACCTATACTGATTGAAACCTTTCATGATCATAGAATGGCGATGGCGATGTGTTTGCTGACCCTTGAAGGATATACCATTCAGCTTGATGATACAACTTGTATAGCTAAATCTTTTCCTGATTATATACATCAACTAAACAAATTAGGTTGGGAGACTAAAATATAATGAGGACTTGTATTGCGGCAAGGATAGTAGTGGAAAGCCCACAGGACGAGGAACGAGGACGAGGACTTGGAACGAATAGCCTGCATGCCGCCCCAAAAAAAGTAATAGAGATACATAAAAAAAGCCCCATGAAAAACATGAGGCTTTCTAAAAAAATGTTTACAAATCCTAGATAGATAATGTGCTTAATACACCATTCATATTGCGAACTGCCTCAGCAGATTTGTTGAATGCTTCTTGTTCATCAGCAGTTAACTTATAATCAACAATAGACTCCCAGCCTTGACGACCAATCACTACAGGCACTCCAAGACAAATATCCGTTTGTCCGTATTCGCCTTCCAAAGCCACACAACACGGCATCATTCTTTTTTCGTCACGCACGATAGCTTCCACCAATAAGGCTCCAGCAGCACCTGGCGCATACCAAGCACTTGTGCCTAAAAGGTTAGTTAGGGTTGCGCCACCCACCATGGTATCAGCAGCCACTTTGGCTAAGGTTTCAGCATCTAAAAAGTTAGAGACAGGTAAGCCCATATAAGTAGCCAATCTTGTCAAAGGAATCATGGTTGTATCTCCGTGACCACCGATAACTGTAGCTTGTAAATCATTCGGTGAGCATTTCATGGCTTGACTTAAATTATATCTAAATCTGGCACTATCCAAAATGCCTCCCATACCGATGATACGGTTTTTCGGTAAGCCAGTAGATTTCAAGGCCAAGTAAGTCATGGTATCCATTGGATTAGAAATCACAATGATGATCGCATTAGGCGAATGTTTTAAAATATTTTCAGCCACACTTTTTACGATGCCTGCATTGATGCCTATCAATTCTTCACGAGTCATACCAGGTTTACGCGGAATACCTGAAGTAATTACCGCAACGTCCGTTCCAGCTGTTTTGGTATAATCGTTGGTGCTTCCTGTGATTCTTGTGTCAAAACCTTCGATTTGAGCGGTTTGCATCAAATCCATGGCCTTGCCTTCAGCCACACCTTCTTTGATATCCACGATCACTAATTCGTCGCATAATTGTTTACGGGCAATATTGTCAGCACAGGTTGCGCCCACGGCACCGGCTCCTACTACAGTTACTTTCATGATAAGAAATTTTTATGTTTGATTAAAAGTGGCGCAAAGGTAATACGCAGGCTGTAATAAATTCAAGAAAGAATTTGGGAATTTTTTATGCCCCCGATTTTCAGGGTATTTGCCGCAAGTCGGTAGTCGGGGACCCTTTCATACTGTGTGAAAGCGTTGATCTTGAAAAGCCATAGCCGAAAATGAATGTATCTATATAAATCTACAACATAACCCAAGAAACTGTTTCTGAAGGAACTACAGTCCAGCGTCCACATTTTCTTTGGTTATGAGGCAAAGATAATGAATCAATTTGTGGTGAAAAGGTTTCGACGAGGATCTTTTATAGGAGGGATAAATAACGCTGTCTTTGGAGATAGTTCTTGTTTCGCTTATGACTTGAACTTACGTGTTTTCTTAATAGGTAATTCAAAACAAGAATAAATTATTTTGTTTTTCTTAAATTTAGCAAAATTAGCAAGCTTAGTGCAAAATGACCTTATTTATCGACTAACAAATTTTATCGAAACCAATTACGATAGACATATTGATATTGAAGAATTAGAGGCGGTTGCCTTTTATTCTTATAGAAATTTGCAGCGAATATTTAAGTACTCAACAGGTGAAACTATTGGATCTTTTCAAAAGAGAATTAAATTAGAAAAAGCCTACAAATTGATTCTGTATTCTCAAAAATCAATTTCAGAAATTGCTTTAGAAGTTAATTTTGAAAATTTGGCCTCATTTTCAAAAGCATTTAAACAGCAATTTGGAATTTCACCTAAAGAAGCAAAATTAAATAAGTTTGAATTGTTTAAAAGCAACAGAACCATTCAAGAAGTAAGCAAGGATTATTTAACTCCTGAAATATTATTTATTCCTGAAACAAAAATTTACTACCAAAGTAAAATAACTAATTACGAGAATGAAGAAATAGAGGTATTGTGGGATGAATTTTTTCATTATGTTTTCCCAGAAAACCAAACAGAATATTATGGTATCATTGCAGATGAGCCTTTAATTACAGATAAAATAAAATGCAGATATGATGCAGGTTGTAACGTACAATCAATTTCAAAGGAACTGCCTAGTAAAAAAATCTTGGGTAAAAAGTATGCAAAGTTTATTCATCAAGGAAGTTATGAAAATATTGAAAGCACCTATCATAATATTTATACCCATTGGATACTAAAAGACAATATTGAATTTGATAGTTCACCTATCATTGAGCATTATATTAAGCATGATGGCAATACATCTTCATCATTAGAGTTTGTAACTTTTATATTAATTCCTATTTTGTAATTTGTCAATTTTGGACAATAGGCTGTCCTTTTCGAACAAACATTTCTTTTTTGTCAAAAATATCTTTGTGCTATTCATAACAATTAAATTTATTACAATGACAAAGAAAAAAATCACAGTGCAAGTTTTGTTGGCCATGGCATGTTTCATTTTTTTGAGCAGCCCAACATTTAGCCAAAACATTCAGTATACATTTCCTGATGAGGCGGAGCAGCATGAAGGAACTTGGTTGCAATGGCCGCATCAATATGAATATGGTGTTGCCTTTAGAAATGAAAATGATGCAACATGGGTTGCAATGACCAATGCATTGCAATCAAATGAGAAAGTGCATATAATTGCTTACAATGCTACAGAGCAAACTCGTATCACAAATTTACTCACTGCTAATGGTGTGCCATTGACGAATGTCAATTTCAAAATTATGCAAACCAATGATGTTTGGGTAAGAGACAATGGTCCTATTTATGTAAAAAATGCAAGTGGCAATATAGTTATACAAGATTATGGATTTAACGGATGGGGTGGTGATTATGCATATGCAAAAGATAATCCAATTCCTACTACAATTGCAACCTCAACAGGAATGACTGTTGTGAATTTGAACAATACATTAACGCTTGAAGGTGGTTCGTTTGAAATGGATGGTGCAGGAACTTTTTTGGCAACGAAAACATCTATTTTAAGTCAAGCAAATCCTACCTCTCCAGCAGGTATAAAATCAATTCGGAATTTAGGAAGAACTCAAGCACAAGTAGAATCCATTTTAACTCAGAATCTTGGAGCTACGAAATTTATTTGGTTAGATGGTTGGTTTAGTACAGACGATATAACTGATGCTCATATTGATGGTTTTGCAAAATTTGCACCAGGTAATAAATTAGTTACTTTGAGTCAAGCTGATTTGCTCTATTGGGGTGCTTCCCAAGCAGGTATTAATAAATTATACGCTGCTACCAATGCCAATAATGTGGCTTATACAAAAGTTATTATTCCAAATACTTTGAATGATGTGAAGAAAACAAATGGTGCAAGTTTAGGTTACAAAGGTAGCTATGCAAATTATTATGTTGCCAACAATAGAGTGCTTGTGCCTAATTATAATGACCCAAATGATGCTGTTGCAAATGCAATTATTGCAACACTTTATCCTGGAAGAACTGTGGTAGGAATTGATGTTAGAAATCTCTATGGAAACGGTGGTATGATACATTGTGTAACACAACAGCAACCCTTGGGAATTTTGCCAGTTGTTGATGCAATTGCACCTTCAAATCCAACTAATTTAGTTGCAAGCAACACGACATCATTAACTACAAATTTGTCTTGGACAGCATCTACAGATAATGTGGGCGTAACTGCTTATGATATATATCAAGGAAATGTTTTGAAAGCAACTGTAAATACAAATTCTTGTACTATTTCTGGTTTGTCGGCATCTACTTTATATTCGTTTTCTGTAAAAGCAAAAGATTTAGCAGGGAATGTTTCAGGTACGAGCAATGTAGTTTCTATAACTACTTTAAATGTTGTAACACCGCCACCAACAGCAAATTACTGTGTTTCAAAAGGAGCAGATGCATCAGGAGAAATAATTAAAAAAGTAGTGTTTGAGTCAATAAACAATTCATCAACAGCACAAATTGGTTATGAAAATTTCAGTGCAATTTCAACCAATATTACTAATGGAAATACTTACTCAATTACAATTACGCCACAATGGTTTTATGGAACCTATCCAGAAGGTTATGCCGTATTTATTGATTTTAATAAAGACGGAGATTTTACAGATATTGGTGAAAAAGTATTTACAAAATCAGCAACTACTCTTGCAACAATAACAGGAACTATTACAATTCCATATACAGCATCAATTGGCACAACAAGAATGAGAGTTTCTATGAAGTACAATGGAATTCCAACTGCTTGTGAAACATTTGCCTATGGTCAAGTAGAAGATTATTCAATTAATATCATGTCAGGAGCATTAATAAAAACATTGCCTGACCAAGAGCCAATTCCTGAGAATGATGAAATTGACTTTGTATTATATCCAAGTCCTATAATAGGTAATATTATCAATATTAAGTCATCTACTTTATTAGAAAATATTAATTATTCAATTTTTTCTATGCAAGGAAAATTAATCTATAAAGGAAAAATACATCATAATGCGGTAGATGTTGTTAATTTATCCAATGGAAATTATTTTATTGAAATAATAATAGATGGAAAAAGAAAAGTAAAGCAATTTTTGAAGCAATAGAATTGTATTTCAAATGAGGGCTAACAACCCTTATTTGTTTTTTTTGTCAATTTTGGACAAGAACATTCCATGTGAAAAACTATTTTTGCAATACAACTAGTTACATGGCAAAGAAAAGTCACTCCTGCGTTCATATTCCCTATCTATACTATATTTGACTTTTGCTTGAATATTAAAACAGCATAATATGGACGATAACATTCAAAATTACCGACAGCCTATGGTTACAGCCATAGGAATTATTTTGGGTTTTGTGCTGGGATTTGCAGGAAAATGGGCAACTGATCCAGTTGAACAAACAACGTTTTCTGACTATTTAATTGGCATAGGTTTGTTGTTGAGTGTGGTATTTTTTGTCACTGCTTTGTACAGAATTTTAAACAATAATTATCCAACAGAGAATACCGGAAAATATTATCAAACTACATTGCGAATTTTTATTTCAGGGTTATCATGTTCTTTCACAGGTATTTTGATTTCCATATTTCAAACAATTATTAATCATTAATTATGCTTTCAAAACTTATTATTTCTATGGCAATTTTAACTTCTATGACTTCTTGTGATAAGGATACAGTAGATAATTCTAATACATCTAATACAACCAATACAGAAGTTTTGTACACTATGCCTGAAGAGTCTGCAATCCATGAAGGAACATGGTTGCAATGGCCACATGAATATCAATATGGTGTTACTTATCGTAACCGATTAGATGCTACATGGATTGCCATGACTAAGGAGTTAGTAACCAGCGAAAAAGTACATATTATAGCTTATAACCAAACAGAAAAAGATAGAATATTGACGCTATTAAACACTGCAGTCCCAGATTTAACTAACATTGATTTCAAAATTTATGAAACGGATGATGTGTGGGCAAGAGATAATGGGCCGATTTATGTAAAAGATAAAAGTGGCAATTTAGTGATTGAAGATTGGGGTTTTAATGGTTGGGGTAGCAAAGCAAATTATACAAAATGCAATACCATTCCTGCAAAAATTGCGACCGACCAAAGTAGAACAGTTGTTGATATTAATTCAATAATGACAAACGAAGGTGGTGCTGTAGAAATTGATGGAAATGGAACGTTGATGGCAACTAAAAGTTCAATACTTAATAGTAACAGAAATGCAAACATGACGCAAGCACAAGCACAAGAAATTTTTGCAAAATATTTAGGGTGCACTAATTTTATTTGGCTTGATGGTGTGGCTGGTTTAGAGATTACAGACCAACACATTGATGGTTTTGCCCGATTTGCAAATTCATCTACGATTGTAACCATGAGCGAAAGCGATTTATTGTATTGGGAAGTAAAACAGACAGATATTGACAAATTATTTGCAGGTAAAAATAAAAATGGAACAGCATATAACTTCGTAAAAATTCCATTAACACAAAACGATGTTACTACTGAATATGGGAAAAACTTAGGCTATAAAGGATCGTACATCAACTATTATATTGCCAATAACAAAGTGCTTGTCCCTAATTATAACGATCCAAATGATGTAGTTGCAAATCAGTTGATACAAGCCTTATATCCTACAAGAGTAGTGGTTGGTATCGATGTACGAAATTTATATGAGAATGGTGGTATGATACATTGTGTCACACAACAACAACCTCTATAAAAAATTTACATTAATCTTTCTTTTTTAGGTATTGAGTTAGGTAATAAAAAAGCACTATTACAATTCCTAAAATGAAAAAGAAGGACGCTTGATTTCGCCAAGTATCTTTAAAGTAAAAATCACCTAGCATCCAAGTTGAGTTTCCGAAAATCCAACAACATATTCCTAAATTGTGGTAGAAGCTAACTTTATCATTTTTTGAATTAATTGTTAAAAATAAAGCCACTAATAATGTCGGAATTATCATAAATACACCAAAGTGTTTAAAGCCCATCACCCAACATGCATCTTTTAATAGCCAAAGTAAAATGTGAATGTTCCCGATTTGATTGTTTGAACCTTGTTCTTTTTGCATTCAGAAAAAATGAAGAAGTTGAAATATGATTTTATAGGCACAAATTTAGCTTATTTTGTCTCTTATGCCGAATCAACATCACAGATTGATCAACAAGAATTTTACTCGATATCATACCAAAATAAATTGCAATAAATTTTTATATGCATTGAGTATAAAATTTACTGCATAAAATATTTTATAAAAAGTTTACAACATGTATCTTTGAAAGGAACAATAGAAACTGTGTTTATTATATACCCACAATAAATATGGCATTGTGAGAAGACGAAAGATTTTGTATATTAATTAGGTGGGATGACTTTGTGAAAGAGTCAGAGAAATTCATGGATTTAGTAAATGATAAAAAAGCAAACCCAATTCAGAAAAATAAAAGTAGACTCTAAAATAGCAACATGGAAAATACACCAACTTGTTTCGTAATAATCGGATATGGCAAAAAGACAAGCTATGTCAATGGTAAGCTAAGGGTTTTAGACTTGGATGAAACTTTTACCCTATTAATTAAACCTGTGTTTGAGGCTTTAAAAATCCCTTGTTATAGAGCCATTGATAAAAACCTTACAGGAAGCATTGACAAATTGATGCTGCAAGAAATACAGAATGCAGACATAGCTCTTGTAGATATTTCTACACTAAATGCAAATGTAATGTGGGAATTAGGTGTAAGACATGCTTTGAAACCACGACACACCATCATGATTTGTGAAAAGGAACAAATGGGAAGCATCCCATTTGATATCAGTAATTTTGTAGTACTTCAATATACTCATTCCGAAGAAGGTATTCCATACAAAGAAGTTGACAGATTCAAAAAAGTTTTGACAGGTGTTGTTAGTGCAGTTCTTATTCAAAACCCTCAACCAATAGACAGCCCAGTTTTTACATTCTTAGAAAAAGAGTTAAAGCAAAATGACATGATTGAAAAAATGGAAGCTGAAGATTCAGGCAATATATCTTTCGCTTCGTTAATTGAACAAGCTGAAGAAGCAAAAAAGAAAAAAGATTTTGAAAAAGCATTAAACTTTTTAGCGGTAGCAAAAAAGTTTGCTCTTTCAAATATGACATTAAAAGAAAACTTGTCATTCATTATAGCAAGACAAGCGCTTTGCACCTACAAATCAAAACTGCCGACCGAACAAAAGTCATTGGAAAATGCAAAAGTAATTTTAGAAGAATTGCAGCCACATCAAACACATGATATTGAGGTATTGGGTTTGAGCGGAGCAATTGATAAACGATTGTTCGAGCTTACTGGGAATGCTGCTGATTTAGATAACTCAATAGAATTTTATGAAAAAGGTTTCCAACTCAAACAAGATTATTACAATGGAATCAATGCTTCTTTTATGCTTTACAAAAAAACTGTTTTGTTGAAACAACAAAATAAAGATTGGGAAGACATAAAATTAAAAGCTGACTACATAAGAAATTCTGTTCTTGAAATATCTTTGAAACTTGAAAATGAAAGTGATTTTGCTGAGAAGCAAGATGCTATTTGGGTTCTCCTCACTATTGCCGAAGCATACAATTATAAAGGAAATTTAGAACTTCAACATGAGTATGAAGAAAAAGCGAAACAAATGGCTGAAAAAAAGAATGACGATTTTGCAATGAGTTCATATCAAGAACAAAAAAATAAAATTCAAGAAATAAATTTAAAACTCAAATAGAATATGGCAATACCAGCAATTATAACAGGTGAAATAATTGATATGGCCAAGAAGCAATTGTTTGCAATTGGAAAGAAAGCAGCTCACGAATTTGTTGATTCGGCAACAGGAAAAAGAATAGGACAACTTATTTGCTATCGAAAACAAGAAGGGTATAATAATGTCCTTCTCTTTATTCACGGATTTTCAGGAAGTTCTTCTGAAACCTTTGGTTGCACCCCTGATATGTTGGAAAGTAATCCGCAATTTAAAGGTTGGGATATTTTTAGCATCGGATATAGTTCAGATATTTTACCAAGTATTGGAAAAGGCATTTGGTCAGTTAACCCTGATATAGCAAAAATTTCATTATATCTAAAAACCTTATTGCAAAACCAGTTCAACAATTATAGTCGAGTTGCTTTAGTTGCCCATAGTATGGGTGGTCTGGCAGCTCAAAGAGCAATTTTGGATTTGCCAAAACCTGAACAACAAAAGCTCTCTCATCTATTATTATTCGGAACTCCAAGTTCAGGACTTAAAAAGGCATTTTGGTTTAAGTTTTGGAA
>CAZSUF010000076.1:0-4411 GCA_964609875.1 uncultured Bifidobacterium sp. | reverse complement strand
CAACGAAAGTGATTTTATTAAGAAACTGCGTTCAGATTGGAATAAGGTGTTTGAATCGGGTATGAATTTTAATTTTAAAACAATAGCTGGAAGTAAAGATGAATTTGTTCCTATTGAATCTTCGTTAGAGCCTTTTGATCGAAAATATCACGGTGTAATTGAAGGCAATCATATTACAATGATTAAACCTAAAGATGAAAACGATATTCATCATCAAAGTTTTGAAATTATTTTAAAGACTCTTACTGACCAGCAAGTAGCTTATTTGAGAGGTAATCCAGAGGATATTAATTTGTTGTTAGGAGAGTATCATACTGTAATCAATAAATTTTTGCCAAATTCTAAATTGATTGGTTTGAGAGAATTAATACAATTAGTTTTTGCACTTGAATGCACCAAAAAAAGTAATGAAGCCGTTAAAGTCTTGCAAGAACATCCACGTGTGAATCAAGATTCAGATACATTGGGAATTTTAGGCGGCAGATACAAAAGGAAATATATACTAGAAGGACTTCAAGCAGATTTGGATAAATCTTTTGAATATTATAATACGGCTTTAAAAATTGCTGAAACAGAACAGAATCACAAGCAAGTTTTTTATCACTCAATTAACCTTGCTTTTTTGTATATCATGGCACACAAGAACGAGGCAAAAATGAAAGAGCATGCACAACATGCCTTGGATAATTGCAACTCCAAACAAAAAGACATGTGGGAATTAGCAACCATAGCTGAAGCAAATCTATACTTAGGCAATATGGTATTAGCTGAGGAATTTTATAAAAAGTCGGCACATGTTGCTGGAACAGATATTCGGGCAAAGCAAAGTATTTTTAGTAACGCCTACTTTGGATATCAATCGTTATTGGCATCAAAAAATAAAAATTCAAACTTCTTGAAAATGCTTGAAGAACTCTTTTTAAAATAAAACATAGAAATAATGGGTGCTAATAAAATTCATTTAGTATGCAGTAGTGGTGGAGTAAAATGCTTTGGTTATTTAGGTGCTATTAATCGCCTCTATCGCAGTAATGTTCAAGTTGAAAGTATTTCTGCTTGTTCAATGGGAACAGTTATAGGTGCTTTAATAGCAAGTGGAATAGACTTAAAAGTATTGGAAGAAAGGATTTTAAAATTTGATTTTTCACTTCTAAAAACTGAAAAAGTACTCGCTATATATAGAGTTTTTTTGCCCCCATTTGTCACTCACAATACGCCTAATTACGAAAAAATAATGCAAAGTTTATTAGGTGAAGACATGACTTTGTCACAATTAAAAATCCCATTTTCGGCTTTGGCATTAGATATTAGACAGAAGAGATTTTTAGTTTATTCGACAGAAACACATCCTGAAATGAAAATTTCTGAAGTTGTCAAAATTGCTACTTCCATACCATTTATGTATGCTCCGTATAAACTTGAAAAACGATTGTTGGTTGATGCTGCATTAGCAACAGAGAGTCCCGTTTGGATGGCTGTGAATCAAAAGGGAAATTATCCAATTGTAGTATTAAAAGTTAGCAAGGTATTGAATTTGAATTATAAAAATAACTATGGTAATTACCTAAGTTACCTAATAAGTGTTTCAGCAGAAAGCCATGATTATTTTGCTTCTTCTCAAATTAATAGAAACATCGACATCAATATTAATTGTGGAAATATTGGGTATGCTGATTTTAGTATAACAGGGGAACAAATTGAAAATCTTATTCTGCAAGGAGAGTCAGCAGCTGAGCAAAAACTGAAAGAGTTTAATTATAATTTCGATAATATCTTAAAGTTCAATGAAGAACAAAACATTGAAGAAATTGGAAGCTCTGTTATTGAAAATTTATTTTCAGGTGATTCAACTAAAAATGCCTTGAACCTTGCTGAAAACATGATAGTAGGATTTAAAAATGAAATTTTAAATCGAAATCAAATTTTCGTCAGTTATAGCCATAAAGACAAAAAATGGTTGGAAAGACTTAATACATCACTGAGTGCAATTGAAAGATTTACGGGTATTAAAGCTTGGAGTGATTCACTCATATTAACAGGGAAAGATTGGAACGATGAAATTACAAAAGCTCTATCCTCAGCAAAGGTGGCTGTTTTTTTAGTTACTGATAATTTTTTGAGTTCACAATTCATACAAGAAAATGAAATGAATTATTTCTTTCAGGTTAATGAAAATCAAAATATTCCAATTGTTTGGATAGCAATAAGTAGTAGTATTTATGATGTAACACCTTTGCAAAATATTCAATGTGCCAATAATCCTAATGTTCCTTTAGATACATTATCAGAAGCAGAGCAGAACATTGAAATTACAAAAATTTGTAAAAAAATATTAGAACTCATGAAAGAATAGGCAAAAATAAAAATCAACAAAAAAAATAAAATCAAATGAAAAAATCACTTCAGGAACACCTTGACCCAACAACAGGTTCAAAAAATATTCTCTCCTTAGATGGAGGAGGAATCAGAGGAGCATTAACACTTGGCTATTTGTCAAATTTAACTAATTTGAAAAAAATTGAAACTATTCTTCAAGAGAAGCATGGAAAGGACTATTTACTCTGCGACCATTTTGATTTAATCGGAGGAACTTCAACAGGATCTATCATAGCCGCTGGTTTAGCAACAGGGTTAACAGTTGATAAACTTGTTGAGCTATACATGGATTTAGGTGGAAAGATATTTGGCAGGAAAAGAAACTGGTGGAATCCATTAGAAACATGGAGATTTTTAAAAGCTGAATATGATTATATAGTTTTAGAAAACTGTTTAAAAGAAGCTTTCGGCTCTATTACATTAGGTAGTGACCAAATTAAAACAGGTCTTTGTATTGTCGCGAAACGAGCAGACACAAATAGTGTATGGCCGCTTATCAATCATCCACAAGGAAAATTTTATGATACGATGCTTGGTAAGAATAAAAATATACCTCTTTGGGAAGCAGTAAGAGCAAGCAGTGCAGCACCCACTTATTTTGCTCCCCAAATGATTGATGTGGGTGATGGACAGAGGGCAGCTTTTGTAGATGGTGGTGTTAGTATGGCAAACAACCCAGCATTAACCCTTTTAATGGTGGCTACTCTAAAAGGTTTTCCATTCAGATGGGAAATGGGAGAAGATAAATTGACGATTGTTTCAGTTGGAACAGGTTTTAGTGTCTTCAAAAAACAGACAGGTGAAATTGAAGAAGCTTGGATGAAGACTTGGGCAAAGAATGTTCCTGATATGTTGATGCAAGATGCAAGTTGGCAAAACCAAATCCTATTGCAATGGCTTTCCAACTCACCTACTGCACATTATATTGACATGGAAATAGAATCATTGAAAGACGATTACATTGCAGCTAAACCAATGATAAAATATTTGCGATACAATTTCCCAATTACAGCAAACGAATTAAATGGATTAGGTTTAGGAAAAACATTTACCAATGATGATGTTGAAAGCCTTGTTGAAATGAGTAATGCAGAGAACAGACAACAACTTTATAAAATTGGAGAAGCAGCATCAAGTAGCGTTTTAAAATCTCATTTTGACTAATTTATATTCAACTTATAGCATACCAATACGACATCTTTATAAGTTATGGACGATTGGGCGATACCCGAACTTGTATAGAAACATCCTTTCTCCCACTACTAGTAAATCATCTTAGTCAAGCATTGGGACGTAAGCCCGAAATACTTATTGGTTCACAAATTGAAACGGGATATTTTTATGTCGATTTTGCTGAGTCCCGTATTTGGGTGAAACTACATTTGAACGAGAGTGCTTTCAAAACCTCAGCTTTCCCTAATATCCATCTTTTTTAAAGCTACTCATAGAAGCAAATTAAATTATCCATTCGCATTTGCACTGTATTCTTGAATTATATCATGATAATCTTGTTCATTGATTTTTACTTCTTCACTGCTAGTTTTTATATCATATTTCGATAAGATGCTCGAAATTAATTCTTGACTTGGATTAAAGAAATATTTACATCTTTCTATGAAGGTCATTTTTTTAAATAGTCGATTTGTGCATGTCATGAATCTACCATTTTCATTGATTTGTATGACTTCGAATTGAGTTAGTTTATTTATTGATTCAATAAATTCTGCATAGCTTGGATAGCTTCTATTATAGGCGTCCCAATAGCGCATAATTTGCCAAAGGGGTGTTTTCTTTCTTGAAATTGCTTGGATATTCATGATATCTGTAAAGTTAAATTTCACCTCTGTATGATTAGTTGCATCTACTTTTAAATCCATATGTTGTTATTCATGTGTATGAGTTAAGGATAAGATCTGCTGAAAATGTATGTATTCAAGATAATCAAAAGGCTAATGTACATTTAGTTGAATAAATAATTTTCAATGATTATCCGCTAAATTACTTTTTAATGCAAATGACTACACATAACAAATCC
>CAZSUF010000075.1:13395-14912 GCA_964609875.1 uncultured Bifidobacterium sp. | reverse complement strand
AGAGCAGCCGGAGATTGTGTGAAAACCTATGTAGAATGTGATTATGCTTTGTATCTAAATAAAGGAAATGTAACTAATACTGTAAATTACATAACTGCAGTTTATAACAATGTCTCGACATTGTATGCAAATGAAAGTATTAATACTACTATATCTGAAGTTTATGTATGGACGACTGCAGATTCATATAGTAAAACAAGTTCTATCACTGCTTTAAATCAATTCAGAACTGCAAGACCAACATTCAATGGAAACCTTGCCCATCTCGCTGCATTAGGAGGACAAAATATCGGTGGTGTCGCATGGTTGGATGTGTTGTGTACAAATTACAATTATGCATACAGCAATATTTCATCAACCTATGCTAATGTACCAACCTATTCTTGGACGATTGAAGTAATGACACATGAAATGGGACATAATCTTGGATCTAACCATACCCAATGGTGTGGTTGGACAGGAGGCGCATTAGATAATTGTTATACTACCGAAGGTGGATGTGCGCCTGGACCAGCTCCTACAAGTGGTGGAACAATAATGAGTTATTGCCACTTGACTTCTTATGGCATAAATTTCAATAATGGATTCGGGGCACAACCGGGAAATAAAATTAGAAATCGGGTAGCTGCTGTCACTTGTCTTCCAAAAAGCTGTGGATCATCCTGCCCTACTCCAACTGGATTGAATTCAAGCTCTACATGGACCACTATCAGTACATCCAATACTACATATACTTTAACAGGATTAACACTCGGTACATCTTATAATGCTAGAGTACAAACCGTTTGTTCTTCAGGTTCAAGTACATACTCAAATCAAATTACATTTACGACAACAGGAGGCAGTTGTATCACACCAACAGGTCTTGCAATAAGTAATATTAGTTCTACTTCTGCATTAGCTTCTTGGTCTGCTTCAGGATCAGCAAGTTCCTACAATTTTCAATACAAATTGTCCACTACTTCTACATGGACTCAGGTGAATTCAACTTCTACATCAGTTCAACTCACAGGATTGTCGCCAAATTCTACATATAATACAAGAGTACAATCTGTATGTGGTTCAAGCACGAGTGTATTTTCAGCGCAAGTAAATTTCAATACTCCAAATACTACAAGCTATTGCGCATCAAAAGGAGTGAGCAGTTCTCAAGAATGGATCAAGCGAGTAAAATTAACTAATGTAGATAGAAACTCAGGAAGTGATGGTGGCTATTTTGATGCCACTGCGTTAATAGCGAATATCACCAAAGGTGTTACGACTCCAATAAATTTTCAAGCAGGAATCACTGGATCATCTCGATATTTGTACTGGACGATTTGGATTGATTATAATAAAAATGGTTCATTCAATGATGCTGGAGAAAGAGTTGTAATAGGTGTAAGTAATAGCACAAATTTACTTTATACTTCATTCAAAGTTCCCACTACAGCAATCACTGGAATTACAAGAATGAGAAAATCAATGAAACAAAGAGCTTATGCATCAAGATCAGAAACCATTACACGTGGAGAGGA
>CAZSUF010000075.1:12528-13385 GCA_964609875.1 uncultured Bifidobacterium sp. | reverse complement strand
CATTATTTCTGGTACTCTTCTTGTATATTAGACACATCGACATTCTAAACCACAAATCGATAACGTTTCATTGTTGCCAAATCCTACTAGGGGTAATATTCAATTGAACTTTGATGCTGCATCAGATCACAATTCAGAATTAAAAATACAAAACACATTAGGCGTAATTGTAAAAGAACTAAACCTAGCAGCTTATGCAGGAAATAATTTTTACGATGTCAATTTATCAAACTTACCCAATGGAAATTATATCCTTTCATTAAAAAGTAAAGATCAAATTGTGCATAAAAAATTCGTTGTCTCAGAATAACAAAGAAATTGTTTTGTAAGCAGGGTGTTTTTAAATGATTGTATTCAAAGGAAGCCACCTCATTGAGGTGGCTTTTTTATAATTTGTATTGAAGGCCAATTTCGAACCCAGATAATCCTATAGTAATTATAGAATTTTTATAAGATCGATACCTAGGATCTATAAAAACATTATTTACTTTCCTTCTTTCCGTAGGAACTTCTATTACCCCAGTAATTCCAATAAAAGTTGAGATCTTTGAATTAATCGCATATTCAGCTTGGATTCGTGGCTTATAATAAATTCCGAATCTTCTAATCGACCGCTCATATAAATGTGAATGCAATGGAATATCATTTGCTTTCTGATAAAACAAACCTGCTGAATGCAAAAAACGAAATTTAATAATTGCACTATGAATATCATAACCTAAACCAAATCCTATTCCAATTCTAATAACTTTTTCATTAGAATTCGTATAACGATATGTACCATAAACCATATCTGAAAGCTCCCAATAGTTGTAACGAATTTTCTTTGAACCTGCTCTAAAATAGGCTAAATCAAA
>CAZSUF010000075.1:12113-12492 GCA_964609875.1 uncultured Bifidobacterium sp. | reverse complement strand
CCATTTATCCTGACTAAAAAGTGATGTACAAAACAAGACTAAAACGATGAATATCCAATTTCTCATAAATTAATCTATCACTTTAAAAAAATACAAATATTTACCATCAGATAATCTCTTAAGCTCCGCCTTATCCTCTGCTGATACAATAGACTCTGAAATAAAAGAATCATGTAAATCTGCATTTGTGAAATAATAAAACAGTTCAGTTAAATTATCTTGAATAAAAGAACTATTGGCACCACAAATATCCAATTTATTATGCAAGCCTTTTACATTATCAATACTAGGCATTAAAACAAAAGTACCTTTTTCGCGAGGTAAAATGGCGAGCTTAATGAATGGAAAATCACTATTGCATCCAATACTAGAAATATAT
>CAZSUF010000075.1:0-12103 GCA_964609875.1 uncultured Bifidobacterium sp. | reverse complement strand
ACCTGAAAATGATGTATTAAAAATACCATCTTCAACAAAATCGAACTTAGGATTTGAATATTCAGGCAAATCAATATAAGAGATCTTTACGTTAAATGAAAATGCCTTTCCTCTTAAAGATACTTTTTCCTGATTCAATAAATTAATAAGAAATGAATCTTGACTGGAGTAGCTTAACCATAGTGTATCTCCTATCTTCAATTGTGCACTCTGTGGAAAGATAGTTAAGGGAATTCTATATCTCGCTTCCAACTCAGGCTCCAAACGACAGGAGAACAAATTAAATACTAATATCGTATAAAGTACCCATCGAAATTTATCCATAAAGAATTAGTTTGATCATGCGAATATAATTAAAGTATCTGAAAACATACAATTATGACAATTTTTATCTCAATTAATTAGGGCATGCTCAAAAAGTATTTTGGGTCTTTTTCAACAGCATAGCAATATAAATTCGTTAAGAATTGGCGAAGCCTTGGAGCCAATTTAGAATTTTTATTGCGGTTTTGCGTAGCAAAAATCCTTTGAATGAATGAAGTGGTGCGAAGCAATCGAGTGAACGATTTCACTCGATTGCGAAAGAACTGTCCAAGACAGCCTGTGCCCTTTCTTTTGGTTCGTTTTCTTTGGGGGAACGACTGGCAATCGAGTGATAAAAAATCACTCGATAAGGAGAGAACTGACTTATCCTTAAGTCAGCCTTAAGAAAATGAACGTATGTAGACTAAGAAAACTGATTATGCAAAACCTTGCAAACATTAATCAAAAGAAGTGCATACTTTTTTAAAAAAATCTTGTAAGAATGCTAGCATGTCAAAATAATGAATTCAAAATAAAGGCCTCATTCAAAAAGCAATTAAGGTTTTTATGCAGACCGTACTTATAAATAAATTTAAGTATTTGTATTCAATAAAAACTACTATATTGCATTCACCAAAAAAACTATTCATGAAAGTCAAAATATTCCTCGTAGTAATCTATATTCTTTGGTCACAAATATCACATGCAAGGATTTTATACGTTGGAACTAACCAAACCTACCAGAATCTAAGCGCTGCAATGCAGATCGCACTTCCAGGTGATACCATTCAAATATTAGAATCAACAATTGCAGGTGGACTATCCTTTCAAAACAAAAGTGGACTTCCTAATAAAGCAATCACAATAAAAGGCAAAGTTGGAAGCAAAACAATAATTAGTGGCGGAGGCAACAGCATCCAGTTTTCAGATTGTAACCATATCATACTTGAAGATTTGATCTGCGAATTCCAAACAGGCAATGGTATGAATATTGACGATGCTTCAAGCATTAATACACCTTCAAAACATATAACGATCCGCAATTGTATCTTTCGATCTATAAGTGCTACTGGAAATAACGACCTTTTGAAATTATCAGGATTGGATAGTTTTATGATCGAAAATTGTTCATTTGAGAACGGATCTCCTGGAGGCAGCGGCATCGACATGGTAGGATGTCATTATGGAGAAATTCATCATTGCTTTTTTAAAAATCCTGGCGACAATGCGATTCAAGCAAAAGGAGGAAGCTCTCATTTACGATATTATGCGAATCAATTTTTCAATGCTGGAAATCGCACTTTAAATTTAGGTGGAAGCACAGGGTTACAATTTTTTCGACCACTAAATGCTACAAGTGAAGCAAGTGACATTCAAGTTTTTTCAAACTATTTTGAAGGTTCTCTAGCACCAATTGCATTTGTAGGTTGTCGGCGTGTAGAGGTATTTCATAACACCATAGTGCGACCTACAAAATGGGCTATGCGAATTCTTCAGGAAACTGTAGACCCCAGTAGATTTTTACCTTGTGGAGAAAACACATTCTTTAATAACATCGTGGTCATTGAATCAAATGTTAGCATTGAAGTTAATATCGGTCCAAATACTGATCCAAATTCATTTTCATTTGATCACAATCTTTGGTATAAGATCAATACAACGAATTGGTCAGGTCCAGTACTCCCCACTCCAGATCGTTTTCAAATCATTGGCAATCCGATGATCATTGCAAATAGTCTATACAAACTAGAATCAAGGAGCCCAGCATTTAAATCAGGTAGATCTTATTACTTTCCATTGCTAAGTGATATCGATGGAAAAATATTTCAAAATCCTCCAACGATCGGCGCTTATGAAATTCAAACCAATGTGAATACTACAACTATTGAAGATGATAAATTCTGCATCTTCCCAAACCCGTGTCAAGATTACATATACACTAATTCCAAGCTCTACAATAAATGCGAATACAAATTAATTGACCAATTTGGAAAAATTATTATTCATGGAGTTTTGCAAGAAAATGAATTAAATGTATCTGCTTTACCGAAAGGCGTTTATATCCTACAATGCACACTTACTGATAAAACACGACATTCATTTTCAATTTTTAAAATGTAAAAATTTCAGTTAGGTTTCTTAACTTACATTATCCACAAATCTTATGAATTTATCTTCTTTCCAATCCATAATTGTTACATAAATACCATTATGACTTTTCGCTGTTTTGTTTAAGCAACCAGCACATAGTTTTTCAACAATACAGTCATCCTCTTTACCAAATAAAGTTTCTACACCCTTAATAGTTATTGTCTCTGTTTTACAACTCATGGGTATGACAAACTTTAAGCCATCCATTTGAAAGATATTCCAAACGATGATTTCTGCCATCATTTTTTGTAGTTCCGAACTTGGCGATTCTCTAAACTGAGCTTGATAATAATCAATAAAAGTATAAAGCAAATTTTCACGAGCAATAAGTAAACTGTCACCTTGCCATTCGTAGCCATAAGAACTTTGAAAGGCGATTTTTGTCCATTTTATCCATTCTTCATGCGTACTACAGTATTTTGAAACGACACTTAATTTTTTATCTAAAAAACCAACACGTTTATTTAAAGGCAGTAACTCTTGCTTATCAGATACAGGGTCATAACGTGATACAATAAAAGGTGCTTCACCACAAGTTATTTCAATTTTTAGTAAAGCAACATATTCTTGCCAGCTATTTTTTGTCACATGTTTGTTATCACAAGCATCATTCATTTGTTTTACAATACGCAGCGGAGTAAAAACTTCTGCTTTCTCTCGCGTTCTTACAAGTTGTTCTTCTTTACTTTTTGTCGCTCGTGGTTGTATTAAAGTTCCATTATTGCCCGTTATTAATTCTGACATAATAGGCGAAAGCGGTAAATACATTGTGCCTTTCTGTTCATAAGAGTCTGTTGCCCAAATTATATTTTTATTTGTGGTTTTATCTTGCAAAAGTATCTCAAGCAGATCGTCTTTTTTTAAAAGATAATCTTCACGGATGTCAATTTTATTGAAAGGTTTTTCTGCGGTCATTGATATTTATTTTTCTCTCCAAATGAAAAAAGCTATTTTTTATCACCAAAATTTGCCAATCTTTTAATTATTTCTTGCTCACTTGGTAAGTACTTGGCATATTTTTCAGGAAGCTCATCATACCGATTGAAGGTAGCTACTCCTAGTGGGTCTCGATTATTTGTTAACATATATTCTACCATCAAATGATCTTTGTTTTTACATAAAATAATGCCAATTGTCGGTTGATGTATTGGTTCTTTTACCTCATTGTTAACTAATTCAATGTACCATTTTATTTGCCCAACATCTTTAGGGTCAAATTCACGAGCTTTGAGTTCAAAAACTACATAACAGTTGAGTTTAAGATTAAAAAACAGCAAATCAATAAAATACTCTTTGTCATGAAAATCAACTTTAAACTGTCTGCCAACAAATGCAAAACTGCCTCCCATTTCCGACAAAAACTTCACCACATTGGTTACAATAGCATTTTCCAATTCCTTTTCACTAATGGGCCAATCGGGGTTTATGAGTTCAACATAGTAGTCATCTACAAATTCCCAAGCTACTCTAGCTTTTAAGTCAGGAGCCACAGTTGCTGCAAAATTATTTTGAGCCAACGCCTGATTTTCAAAATGGTTTTTATTGATTTTATCTATCAAATCAGCTTTGGACCAACCCATTTCTTTAGTTTTTAATAGATAGTATTCTATCTCAAGCTTGCCTTTACATTTCTCCAATATAAGACAGTTATGCACCCAACCAATTTCTGCCACCAGTGGTGGCAGAATTTCATTATTTTCGTAAGCTTCATAAAAAGTTTTCATTCTCCAAATATTTCGAGCTGAAAAGCCACGGATACCAGGAAACTCTGTTTGTAGGTCTTTTGATAATTGCTCTACCACAGATTTACCCCATTTTTCTTGGTGTACTTTTTGGCTAACCGACTTGCCTATTTCCCAATACAATGCCACTGTTTGTTTGCTCACCGTTTTGAGCATTTCATACCGTGCCAGCTGAATTTTCGAAAGTATATCTTTCAAAAATGTTGCATAACTTATAGTTTTATTATCTTCCAATTTTCGCTTGTTTTGTATCATTTAAATACTCATTCTTCAAAACATTATCACTAATATGGAGAATTTGTTTTTAAACCATAGGTTTTATCATACTCTCTATAAATCTAATTTCTTCTTGCAATAAATTATATTTTTGATACAATTGCTGGTCTACCTCAACAATGTTTTTGCTCCAATCAATGTCTGATTTTGATGTGAAGTCTTGGAGCGGAACGAATTTATATGTTTTTGAAGTTGCATCTTGACCGGCTTTGGCTAAACTATGAAGAAATCTTACAAATTTAGTGGATAAATATTTCCTTAAGTTATTTGATGAGACTTTATTAAGATTTAATTCAGCTCCTATAACTAAATAAGATTCTGTACAAATTGTACCAGGTTCACCAACAAAACAATTGAGATTGTCATCGTTTAATTCAGTACCTATATTATTAGCTCTTGGAGTAAAAACCTTATAATTATCTATCCAATTGTTACGAATTGTAATTTCTTCTCTTTCAACATAACCAGCCTTCATCCCTTTTCCGTAACATATTACAGGTGAATTTAATCCATTTGAAGTACTTCTAAATCTTTCATCATTAACGAAAAAACCTCTAAAGCCAAAAGGTCTTAATGGTGAAATAGCATCTGAAAAAGGCACGAAATTATCTATTTTATTTATTTTTTCAATAATATATACTGCCTCATTGTGCCTTACAAAAGTCTCAGAGTCTCCAGATTTTAAGGAACGTAATACAACTGTCGTCTCATTTCCTGATTTATGTGTAAATACTTTTGTAAGATTTATTTCATTATTATAATTTTTATCCCATAGAAAATAACAAATGCCACCTCTAATATTGGTGTTTGGGAAAACCTCTTCGGGATTTAGAAAATCGTGTAAAATTGCTATTCTTTTATCTGTAAGCATATTATCTCTAATTTCATCAAGCCCTTTGCCTCCTGAATACCAACGTGAGGGCATAATAACTGAAATATAATTTGGATTTAACTTTATAGAACTTTCAACAAAATAATTATAAATCGGCCTTGCACTTGATTGAGCTCCGCCATCCATTTCCATATAAGGTGGATTCCCCACCACTGCATCAAATTTCATATTTTCGTTAAGATTAAAAAGTTCTTGTAATTTTTGTGGTGCTGTGCCTTCTTGGGCTTCTGGTGTAATATCATGTTGGATAAAATTTTTGCGAGAAATATGATGGTCTACATCAAAGCCAAAAATGTAAGCCTGTGTGATTCCTTGTAAAATGGGTGTTGGAGCTAGCCCATACACCTGGTTTTCTAGGATGTGTTTCAAACATTCTTCGTCACTTTTGTAATTTGCTCGGGTATTATGAAATAATTTTTTTACTATCTCTGTGATGTACATGCCCGATTTCATGTACAGGTCTATAAATGTGCTATCGGTGCGAGTAAATAAACTGGGGTCGTGCTCTTCTAGGTTATTAACCATCATTTGCACTACCTTCTTCGGAGTAAATATTTGATTGGTTTTTTGGTTGGGTATCAGCTCAAAAATATCTTCATCAGCCGTAAAATAATTGGCTAGTTGATTTTTCTTTAACCTAAATTCTGCGATAGAGGCATTGAACCTGTATTTGTTAAACACCCCTTGAAAAGTTTTTCTTTTTCCGTCTTCTTCATAATCAAATCCATCACGGAGTTTGTAAAATTCTTCTTTGGTGATACTGGTAAGGTCCTGGAAATCTTGGTCAACAATTTCTAAATCAAAATTATCAATGGTAATTTCATCTTTAGAATCATTTGCCATAATAAACATTGGGATGGTACGAGTAAATGAGCGTAATCTATCTCTTATTTCATCCTCTTTGGTTTTTTGTACTTTTTCTACCTTCTCGTCTTCCTTTTGTGTAACCCTATTAGAAACAAAATCAAACTCAATAGTATCAATCAATTTTTGTTTGAGTTCATTACTGTCTTTTACCTCCGCATTGTTGTATTCTTCTGCGATTTGCTTTACTTTTTCTTGAATTTGCTTTGTTACCTCGTTTGTTTCAGCTTGAGTTGCTTTATATACTTCTTTATATTTTGCAATGAGAGGTTCTACTACAGATGCTACTTTTTCGATTAATTCATTCGTATAGATTTGCTCATTATTTTGCTCTAATAAATTGTCAACCACTCTTTCGGTATTTGTTTTGAATATTTTTTCTCCGAGAATGATTTCAGTGTTGATATTTATTTCTTTTAACTTATTATTGTTTACAGCCCGAGCATCATCAAGATCAAGTGTACTAGTTGTTTTTTGAGCTCGTTTGTTTTTCTCTTCTGGCATTTTATTCAAAATTTCCTCTACTTCTTTAGGGAAATTGAAAACACCTTTAAGGCTATCGTTAAACAATAGATTAGTCATAAAACGAGCATTCACAATTTCCAAAGCTGCCAAAGCGTTAGGGAATGTAAGTACTTTATTAGCGTCAAGCTCAATCATTTCCCCATTCACATCTTCTGAAATGACAGGAAAGAAGTTCAGAAGCTGTTTGATGTTTTCTTCTCTTTCTTTTTCGGTAATTTCTCCTTTGACTGCTTTTGGATTTAAGCCATTGGCAAATTTGTCGTAAATTTCAAGAACACGAGTCGGAGCAAAATCAAATAGGTAAGCTGATTTTTTTAAAACCAATTCACCATTTCTAAATTCTTTATAAGGATTCTGAGCTCGAAAAGCGGCCTGCATATACACTGAAGGCGTTTTGATATCGGTGAGCATTAATACAGCCGTCCATTCTTTGATAGTCACTCCAGTGGTTAATTGCCCACATGAAAGTGTGATGGTTTTATCATTTTCGGCAATGGCATTTTTTACTTTTTGAAAAGAAGACTCATTGCCCTTGAAATCATTTTCTTCTTCTTCAAAACTTATACCATCACCAGCTGCAACAATAACTTTATAATCTTTAAAAACAGGGTCTTCTTTTAATAATTTTTCTAATGCTTTTACCGAATCCACTCTATTGCCTACATACCAAAAAGTATGTTTAAGTTCTTCTCTGAGTTCAGGTGTGGAAAAAGGATACTTTTTATTCGTTGACAGATTTTTTAAAAATTCCTTTACATCATCCTCATGGACAAATTTTTTGTCTTTGGCTCTAAAAAACTCGTTCAAGTCAAAAGCATAATCACGTGTTTCGTTATCTATTTCTATGCCCTCATTTACTTCATTTGTAATCATTTGAGAAATACGATAAGTAAACAGTTTTAGATCGGGCAAATCAGTGTGTTCTCCTATTTCGCCTTCTTCAATCTCTATTTGCTTAATCGTTTGTTCATCAAGATATGTCCAATTGTAAATGGCTTCTGTTGGGAATTTCTCATTAGCCAATGCTTTGAATGGAGTACCTGATAGATGAAGGGTATGTTTACGGTTGACATAATCAAAAGCAGATTTAGTTCTTCCAGTTTCCACTCCTTCATGAGCCTCATCAATAATTAACAAGTCCCATTCCAAGTCAGCCACCCACTTTAACTTATTAAAATTTCCACCAAAGAATTTAGAGCCCTTTAGGTCTTGCAAAGAAAGAAATGTAATAAGTGGTTTGATAGGTTTCATTGCAATATGCTGTTCTCTGGTGAGGGTAGCTCTATGCTTTAAGGACGAAGTCTCAGATATAAACGCATAACCGTCAACAAACATTTCAAAATCATCAAACCATGAATTAGCTATAGCAGGCCTATTGGTGACGATAAGAACTTTATTTGCTTTCAATTGTTTAACTAGGTCATAGCTCGCTAATGTTTTACCAAAACGAGGCTTGGCATTCCAAAGAAATTCTCCTTTTTCTGTTTTCTCAAAATATTCAAGAGCTTTTTTTACAGCATCATCTTGTTCAAAACGCAAAGTATATTCTACTTTTCCTTTAACATTCTGTAGTGCTTTAAATTTTTCTTTACGAAATACATCAAATAAATCTTTTGATTTAAGAGGTTCTCCATTAAAGTAGAACCATTCATGCCCTAGTTCCCATTTTCTTTCAATACCCTTTTTTTCAAGAAATTTGTGAAATAATTTATCTGCAAAGCTTTCATTGCTATCCTTAAAAAAAGCTGGTGCACTCCATAGTAATTCATAATTCAATCTGAAAGCAGCAGTTTTAACCTGTTGCAGTATTCTATCATGCACATTTTCTTGCTCTGTGTAACCAATTTTCTGGGAGCCTTCATTTGGCTTAAGTTCAGGAAGAGTATAGGAATATATCTGCGGATATACAACTTTAAAAGACTTTATGTTTTGTGTTACGTTGCTCATAATCTTATTAAAACTTATGTTTCATTGTCGTTTCGTGGTCCTTTTAGCATGTTGCCTAACAATTCGCTTCTCGCAAGTTTAAACTTGCAACAATCTACAATTATCCGAGAAATATACGTAATGCTTAGTGCAAAAGATTATGTGAAATCGGGAGAGAGTTATGTTCTGAATCTGTAATTTAATCATATATCAGGACAATCCATTTATTGTACAGCAAATATACAATATTTCCCTTTTATTCATAATGTTATCCGAAATATTTTCTTTAGGGAGCTGATTATTGAATTTGATAATAACTTCACTATTCATGGCAGTCTCCTTAGCTGAAAATAGTGTTAAAACATGGATTCAATGGTAGCAATACTCTAGCCGTTTTATACGAAACTATATGAAAATAGTAGTGGACTGATAAGCCATTTTAAAATTTTATTCAGATTGCCGAATATTTTTAAAAAAATGGAACAATCAATCAAAAAGCAAAAAAACATCAATTATATATAATCCAGCTATGTAATAAAAATTAACTCGACAACTCCATAGATAAAACGTGATACAAGTCTTCCTTAAACGGTTTCGTTCAACATCGAATTCATGTTGGGTGCTTCGAACCGCACGAATGCTTAGTTATTATAAGCCGTTTTACTAATCTTTTCGCGGTCTTGAAGCATTACAAAATCTGTGTGTAAGTCTTGCATTTTCAGGAATTGTCTTACCACCAAGCCAATATTGCTCAATATGGTCAACTGCCGCATCATCAATTTGAGAAATTTGGTTATTGCATAAAGAGCAAGTTGGATTCTCATTAAATAACTGCTCTTTTAAACTATAAGAAAAACATCTCGCTTGTTTTTTTTGCTCTCCTAAAATGTCATTGAGAACATTCCTCCATTTGTCAAAACGTCTTACTACTTTTCTTTCTTCACTTGTTCCAATTTCAATGGCATCAATAAATTCTAGGTCAGTTGTCATTAAAGCAATGAATGCTTCTCTAATTGCATCTAAATTTCCGTAGACACTGTTCTTGTCTACACGTGCAAAAGAGTCCATCAAAATGTCGAACAAAGAAGCATTGAATCTTGACTTCTCCCAATATCCATTGGGGTTTTTGTCATTTCCTTTGTAATATCTTTTAAAGGCATTTTCACCAAGTAAGGATTTTATAATTGAAACAGAATTCTTAAATGCTGCTCTTAGTTGATCTGCGTCTTTGTCAGATATGTTTTGAAATCTTGTAATTTCGTTGTTTAAGAAGTTCTTAATTGGTGATTTGTAATTGATATGTGTGTTATGGTAAAAAGAGGCAAACCTTAACCAACTCAACATCTTTCATTCTTCTGTCAGGTTGTTTAAGTCCAAGCAATTCCAAAAAATCCTTGTCCGATGCAAGTTCTTTTACTAAATTATTGAACTTGCCACGATAGATACAGTTTCTTAGTTCTTGCGTGTTTAATGGAACAGAACCAGTATTAAGTCTCTCAAATATTTCAAATTTTAAATTTGGGTTTGATTCTTTTTTGAAAGTAATCGTGCGGATTTTACAATATCTAATTTTGTCTTGAACGTCTTCTGGGAGTTGAGTAAATAGTTTTCCCTGATAATCTTTAAGTACTTTCAAACCAGTTAGTTTAAAAGGCTTCCCTTTTTTGTCCGGAAATAAACCGTCCATAAATGCGAAAAACGAAGTAAGTCTTTGTTGCCCGTCTATTACATAAATTTTCCCGTCCTGCTCTTCTGTCAAGTAAACAACTGGAAGCGGAATATCAAGCAAAGCAGATTCTAAAAGTTTGCTACTTTTGGTTATGTCCCAAACAAAATATCTTTGAAAGTCTGGCTGAACGTCAAGTTTTCCACGTTTCCAACGTTGATATAGTCCGTCAATTTCAGGGTCACCCTGTTCTGTATATATTTTTGCTGGTCCTTCGTCTATTACTTCTGATTCTGGTTCATCACCTTCATCGTCAAAATAAATTTCTTCTTCTAGCTCCTCTATCATTTTAATTGATTCTTTATCCATATTGTTTTTTTATGTAGTGTCGTTCTAAAATGGTTTATAACAATTCGCTTCCCGCAAGTTTAAAGTTGCAGCAATATATTTCTGAGTAATATACGCAATACTTAGTGCAAAAGATTATGGGAATTCGGGGCAATCCAATGTTTTGAATCTGTAGTTTTTCCATTTGTCAGGACTTTTCTAAAATTGTAAGGCAAATATACTTTTTTTCTGTGTTATTCTTAACGAAATAAAAAATATTTTCTAAAGGAAACTGATTTCTAAATCATTTTGTAAAATACAGGAGCTAGTCTGTAATTATTGACTTCAAGAAATACTAAAAACTCAATCCAACCGCACCAAGCACGAGACCTGTTATCGCCAAACTGATGACACTTCCTTGTCGCCACTTTTTCCATATTTGGGCTTTATTCACTCGTGATGCTTGATGTGTGTAACCATAGTAATAATCAGGATTATTCATCAAGTCTTCAATCATGAAATTCAACTTGCTCTCTGGAATCATTGTATTAGAATTAGCAATAGCATGAACAAGACCAATCAAGGGATTCACAATACTAGAATAGTAAGTAATCTTTCCTGCTTTTTCATAACTTTTAAAATGCTTCTCAGCATCACGAACTCCCCTAATATATTGCTCTGTATACATGTGTTCATTTCCAATGTCTGTCAAAATAATTTTTTCTGATTTAACAATTTGAGCCTTTAATGAAAATGAACTGGCTATAGTTACCATAATGAGTAAAAGATATTTCTTCATAATTTATGATTTATTTTAAAATGTTAATTGATTAAAAATATTCCAAAAAAAAATTAAAGTCTCATTATCTTCTTAACAGAAGCTCCTACAACAATATAATAAACTCCTGCTGAAAACTGCTCAAGATTAAGCAACACTTCCTTTGAATCAAATTTATCTTTTAACAATGTTCTCCCCATTCCATCTATCATTGTATAATATGTTCCAAGAATTGATTCATCAATTGTTATTTTATAAACATGATCCTGATTTGTTGGAGTGACGTCCCATTTGAAATTCAATAAATCATCTGTAGCCGTTGCACTGGCAAAATCAATATTAGACCTTGAACTTACTACAAAATCGCCAGATCTTTTTATCTCACACACATTTGGAGCAATGATTTCAGTTTGATAATACAACACACCCCTCGGTGGATTAATATCTGAATAACTAATCGTATTCCCTGGTCTTGCGGCTAAAAGTTGCATATTTTGTGGGTTCGATCCTCTATAAATATTCACAGTAGGAAATCCTAATCCTTCATAGGGTTCCCAACGAAGTTCCACTCTATCATTGATTCCTTGCGAAGCGGACAAATGCATCGTCTTATGATAGGAGGATAAAACTGATTCATACCCACAACTATCGAC
>CAZSUF010000074.1:1458-14959 GCA_964609875.1 uncultured Bifidobacterium sp. | reverse complement strand
TAAAATAAAAAGTATTTGTTGATGCATTTGTTTTTCTAATTTTGATTGTTTTTTTGGCTGTCATCATGTTCAAGGAGTTATATTTTATGTTGACTTCTTTTTTAGGGGCAGTTACATTGTATGTGATCTTGAACAAATGGATGATATGGCTTTGTACTCATTATAAAATGAACAAATGGATTTGTGCTCTTATACTAATTTTATTATCACTTATTGTTTTAATACTGCCACTAGTTTGGGTAGGCTCTATTGCATTTCAAAATATAAAACCCTTTTTGCAAAATCCGGAAATATTGAAAAGTGCTTTTGAACAGATTAACGTGTATTTACAAAACAAATTGAATATAGATATCTTAAATAAATCAAACGTAGACAAAATGTCGAGCTTAGGAATACCATTTGCTCAAAATACAATTGGAGGTACACTCAATGGTGTATTGAATCTAGTAGTGATGTATATAACCCTGTTTTTTTTATTAGTGAATAATATAGAAATAGAAAGTTGGGTTCACAAACATTTGCCTCTGAAATTATTTAATTCAAATCTTGCTATTACAGAATTTAAGCGATTGGTATTTTCGAATGCAGTTGGAATTCCTTTGGTTGCTATTATTCAAGGAATTGCTGGACTCATTGGTTATTTGATTTTTGGTGTTCAAGGCGCCATATTACTTGCTATACTTACGGCTATATGTTCTGTGATTCCAATGGTAGGTCCTACCTTGGTTTGGGTCCCATTGGCATTATATATGCTTTCACAAGGTCAGCAAGGTCAGGCTTTAGGCGTCGCACTATGGGGTTTTTTTCTGATTGGCTCTATAGACAATATTGCTCGGTTCTTATTGCAAAAGAGAATTGGGGATATACACCCACTGATTACCATATTTGGCGTCATTATCGGCATTAACTTGTTTGGATTCGTCGGGTTAATTTTTGGGCCATTAATGGTGTCCATGTTCATACTCATGGTAAAAATTTATACAGACGAATTTGGTATTGCAGCATGCGATAGAATTTTAGATGAAAATTTATAGAATAATATGGCTGATTCATTTTGACTTTAGCATTCCACTCAGAAAACCTTATTTAGAAGAAAACCAGCGATGGGTTTATGACAAAATACATTTCGGCAGTGGTGCTTGGCGTAGACAAAACCTTATTCTGAATATTGCCATTGGTTATCCTTTCTAAGAAAAACATGCCCATTGAGGCTTTTTAATTCATATAAATTATAAATAAAAAAATGAAAAAAGTAATTAGTATAATTCTAGTCATAATAATACTGGCATGTCTTTCAGGTTATTTGTTTTGGCTAAAAAATAAAAACATCATTGTAAAAAATTTAATTGTTAATTCGGTTAGTAACCTTACTGACAGTTTATATTCCTTGCATTATGATAGTTCGATGGTGGATGAATTGAATGGCGAAGCATACTTTGAAAACATAAATCTTAAAAGCGATTCGTTACAATTAGTAGGTTTGAAATTAGCCCACAATTTGCCCAATATACTTATAGAAATAACCATAAAATCAATTACGGCCAAAGGTCTCGACATTCCTTTAGCTATTAAAGAAAAAAAATTATTAGCAAAAAAAATAATATTGAATGAGCCTTTGATTACTATCATTAATACTGGAGGATATGCAATTAAAAAAGAAGATACGCTAGCCCTTTTTAGAAAAATATTAGGTAATTACAACAGTATTCATGCAGAAAGTATCGAAGTCATTCATGCAAAATTTACACACAAAAATTTAAATGGAGCTGTAAATACCAAATTAGCGAAACTAAATATTTCGTTGACGAACATTATAGTTGATAGTACTAAGGATTACAATAATGTTTTTTGCTATTTTATCAATAATATGAGAGCCAATTTAGAACAGCTATTCATTAATCGGCCTAATAAAGCTGGTGCTATTGTAATGGATAACATACAATATGATGCTCATGAACAAAATATTTTAATTGAAAAAATAAGTACAATTGGTGAGGGTAAAAATGAAGAACAATTTCTTCTCACTTCGGTAAAATTAGAGGAGCTAGACATAAATGATTTTATTGAAGAACATACCATTAGTGTTGGTAATTTAAGTACAAAAGCATGTACGCTTACTTTATTTATCAATAAAAAAGAGGCAGGTAAAACAGATTTGAATAAAGCAAAAAGCTTTGACTTTCCTGATGATTATTTTGACAAAATTAAAATCGGTGGCATATCCATTGGAAAATCAGTTCTCATATTTCGTAGTAGATCCGAGCCAAATAAACCGCCAATCCGGATAAATGGATTTGCATTTCAGTTATCTAAGAAGATGAAAATTAGTGAACGTAGTACACTTCGATCTATTTTAGATAGTGCAAAGTGGAATATGCAAGCAGATGATTTTGCATTTAAATCGAAAGATAATAATTATACTATTTTATTTAACGGACTGAAAGTAGATAAAGCAACATCAACGGCTAGTATTCGTTCCTTGAAAGTAAAGCCAGTGTCAAGCGAGGAGGCCATGACTAGTAAGTTGACATATCAACAAGATATTTTTAATATTGAAATGAATGACATGAAGCTTGTAGGTGTTGATATCAATAAGTTTATTAATGAGTCTTCCTTGCAAATACAACAAGTTGTAATGAATTTAGCCTTAAATGTTTATCACGACCGAAGCCTTGAAGAAAGTTCTGTTAGCAAGGTTGGCAAGTATCAGCACCAGCTACTCCTCAATATCGATTTACCATTGAATATTCAAAAGGTAGTTTTAAAAAACAGTCTGGCGAGTTACAGAGAGCGTTCAAAGGAAACAAAAGAAATTGGAAATGTTTATTTTACGAACATCGCTGGGGAAGTGAGAAATATCACTAATATTCCTTCGCTGATTCAGCACAGTCCTATTTGTGTTTTAAAGGGAACTGGCTTGCTCCTTGGAAAAGCAAAATGCAGCACTGAGTGGCGTTTAGTTTTAGATGCTAAGAATGGGAAATTTGAAATGGATGGTCAAATTGGCGCGATAAGTTTTAATGAATTTAATTCTTTGACCAAACCTTTAGGCTTAACAACGATTGAAGGCCAATTAAATGAAATTAAATTTTCAATGGCTGGAAATGATAACGGCGCAACGGGAGATCTTTACATGTTGTATAAGCATTTGAATTTAGAAACCTTTGATTTCAACTTAGCTAATCGTCAATACAAGCTAAAAAGAACCAAAAGTGCTTTAAGCAATTTATTTGCAAAAAATAGTAATCCAGCTAATGGAGATACTCGATTGGTAAAATTTTATGTAAAAAGAAATATTCGAAAATCTTTTTTCAATTTAGCTTGGAAAGGCGTTTATGATGGTATTCAAAATACTATCTTAAGCAAGAAAGTTGCAGAAATAAAAAAGCAGATCAATATAAGTAAATAAATGCTTATTATACATGCATTCCAATTGGGTTACTTAATACAATGTGGAAGAAGTTATATTGACTTAAGAAAAGTAGCAATTATGTAAATCATAGAATTATGCATGTAAGAAAGTATTTGTTACTAAGTAGAATCTTTGCTTATTATTTAAAATATAAATATTATCATGATAAAAAAAACTAAAAAGGTATCAGCTGTAATAGTTCTGCCGAAATTATCTTTGACAGATAAATTATTAACTGCCGTTCATAATGTACTTAAAGAAACAGAAGCCGAACTAACAAGTCAGATTCAGAAAGCAGTGAATAAGGCGATCAAAAAGATCGTGAAGAAAACTGATAAACAAATCAGAAAGTCACTGAAATCAAAGTAACGAGATTGTGATGCAATTTCGAAAAAAGTAGCCTTTGCATGCTGCAGGAAAGAAAGCCACTTTTCGGCGGGTACAATTTTATCCGCTATTGTGCAGAAGTAAACTGTGAATCACCTCAAAAATGCTATCCTTGTTCTGTGTGTATTAATTTTGTATGCTAGAAAATCATTTGACTACTTTTGTATGAAATCTGATCTAGAGATATTAATAATTAATAGGGTTGTTTTTTTGACTATTGAGGTGAATGTATATTTTATAACAAAGCGGTAAGAAGCATGGATATTATTATATTGATTTTGAAGCTATGCGCTGGAGTGGGTTTGTTTTTATTTGCCATGTATCTAATAGAGGAGTCCTTAAAAAACCTGTCTGGTCGAAATTTTAAAATATTCCTTAAAAAGTTTAGTAAGAATATTATTGGAGCAGTTGCTGGCGGGGCTATAGTTACTGGTATCTTACAGAGTAGTTCTATGGTGTCATTAATGGTTCTTGCATTTGTTGGCGCAGGAGTTTTTGCCATGAAAAATGCATTGGCTATTATTTTGGGTGCAAATTTGGGCACTACACTCGATAGCTGGTTAGTTGCTACACTAGGTTTTAAAACAAATATTGAAGTAATTGCTTATCCTGCATTATTTATTGGAAGCTTGCTACTCATTTTGTATGGGAAGCGAAAATCAATAAAGTATTTATCTTTCTTTCTCATTGGTTTTGGCTTGTTATTTATTGGCCTTTCATTCATGAGAACTGCGATGGAAATGCAAGTTAAGAGTTTTGATTTTGCTCAGTATGCCGATATGCCATTGATTGTTTTTCTTGGTCTTGGATTTTTAATAACCTTGCTTGTACAGTCTAGTTCAGTTACCATGGCATTGACACTTACAGCCTTGCATACAGGAGCCATTACATTTCCTTTGGCTGCTTTAATAGTACTTGGTTCTGAAACAGGCACTACAATTAAGCTCGTATTAAGCGGAATAGGCGGAACGGCTTCGAAGAAAAGAGTGGTGTTAGGGAATTTATTGTTTAATATTTTTCTGACCGTATTTGCTTTTATTTTTTTAAAGTCCATTCTTTTTTTGATTACAGATATGTTGAAAATTGATAATTCTTTGATTCGATTGGTAACCTTTTCGAGTTTGATTAATTTGATGAGCATTATTTTATTCATTCCGATATTGAATCCTTTTGTAAAATTTCTTGAATTGTTTTTTAAAGATTCTGATGCAACAGTTGCAGCTTTTATAGGGAATGCTCAAATGTCAGAGATTGAAAGTTCATTGGATTTATATAGGTTAGAAACTACTTATTTTCTTTATAATTCCATGTTGTTTAATTTGGAATTACTTGATATCGATTCGGACTTTATGCAATGGAATGAACATTTCAATGATATAAATAAAGGAAGAAAATATCATTTGATGACTGTCGAAGAAAAATATGAATTTTTGAAAATTTTGCAAGGTGAATTGCAACTGTTTTATGTATCATTTCGAACAAAACTAGATAGCAGTGAATTGTCTAGATTAACGCCATTGGTTTCTTCGGTAAGAAGTTGTATGTATGCTGTAAAAAGTTTACATGACGGTAGAAATAATATGGACGATCTTGTTCGTTCTTCAAAGGATATTAAGTTTGAATTTTTTATTCATCGTAAGGTGCAGACAGAAAGTGCCTATAAATTCTTGAATACCTGTATTGAAAATATTGAAGAATCAACGATAGAAAAGTTCCAGCTCATGCAAAATGAAATTGAGTCTAATTACAATAGTGCCTTAAATGAATTTTATAAAGAAGCTCTTAGTCACCCTTTGGATGGAATAGATACAACCACCGTAATTAATTTTAATAGAGCGATTTTTGCATCCAATAGAGCAATGGTAATAGCAACAGGTTATTTGGTTTTGGATGAAAGTGATATGAATAATTTTGAGTAAGTGCTTCATGGCTCGATGAATTGAAGATTTATGTTATAAATTATCAATGAAAATTAAAGAATAAACCTTTTTAATACATTGCAAAAAGCAGATAGAGTTTAAATATATAGGGTTTTTAGATAAGACTTGAGTGGGTAGTACTTTGCAACTGAATTAAACTAAAAAAGCGCAACCTATTCAGGTTACGCTCTTTCGAAAAAAAAACACTACATCGTTATTGCCTTACAAATTTCGATGTGTATGTTTTCTCTTTGTTTGAGATGCGAATCATATAGGTTCCTTTGGTTAAGGATGCGACATTCATAGCATGGTTTAATTTGTTTGTTTTTTCACTCATAATAATTTTTCCCTCTAATGAATAGATTTCGATGAGGGTGTTTTCTACTTCATTGTTTAATGTAATATTTAAGGTATTCATAACTGGATTTGGATAAATAGTGAAATCTGAATTATTTGATCTTATTACTTTATTTACAGAAGAATAAGTGTATTTATGATCTAGATCAATTTGTTTTATTCTGTAGTAAGTTGTCCCAAATGCAACTTCTTTATCTAACGCATTGTAAGATTTTTCTGTTTCAGAATTTCCGGCTGCGTTTTGTTTGTTGATAACTGTCCAAGTTTTTGCGTCTATACTTTTCTCTACTTCAAATAATAGCGTATTTTGTTCTGATGATGTTGACCATGCTAAATCAGTTGTGTTGTAATCGTTTAATTCTGCTTTGAATGATTTCCATGTTAATGGTAATGGTGTATTTGATTGCAATGCGCCCATTAATAGAGCTCCTGATCTATTGTTGCTAAAATAATCATCAATAATATTTGGTAAATTCACAGCTAAAAGAGCCGTATTTAAAGGTACAAATCCACTAGGAACATTACTGTTTATGTTTACAAACTGCGGGTCTAAACTCAGTGAATTTTGATTTTGACTACTAGGAAACAAGTTGGATAATCAATATATTCTACAAAGTTAACTTTAGCTATAGCACCTCCATTAGTTGGATTAAAAACATAATAATCATTATAATTACAATCTGGAGATGATATTGCATGATTTTGAATGATAGCAAAATGCCTTGAAGAAGTGCCAGATGAATTTTGTTTGTTATTTATCAAAATATTGTTTTTTATAATGTAGTTATTAGAAGTTCCTGAAACATAGGCAGCAGACTCATAGTTGCTATTATCTCCATTTATGATTATCGTATTGTAAAGCATTCTTAAACCTGTTTCGCTCAAACCATAAGCCCTCCTACTAGTAGTGCCCATATTTACAATATTGTTATGAATACTTGGAATAAAGCCTTTAATACCAATAGCAGTAGAACGTGGTCCAGTTGATTTAGTACTTATATTTGATACATAATTTTTACTTATTTTCTACCCTATTGTTATTGCATTTAGAATTCGAAGTTCCGGTTGCAATTATTCCAACAATAGAATTTCCAGTAGGATAAGTAAGTGTGCCATTTCCTTTTAAATTCAAAACAGCATTCCATTGATTAAAGTTTTTTACACCTGATACAACCCAAATACCTGAAATAGTTGTAATTGCAGCATTGGTGCTCATATTTGTCATATGAGAAATAGTATTATTCCATAGTTTACAAGAATCTCCAGCTGTAATGATAATACCTCTAACATTTTGTGTTCCAGTAGTAGTAGATTGAGCCTGTATATTATCAGGATTACTAATGCTTCCAATAGTATTATTAATTATTTGGGTATAACCAGTTCCTTGTCTTCTATATATTCCAAAAATAGAACATACATTATTTGCTGTTGCAGTAGATGTAAGACCACCAATTGTATTTGATTCAACAAGTGTGTTTACATTTATTGCAGAGGTGGTTCCCATAATTATACCAGCCATGGTATCAGCTCCATTAGTCACATTATTTACAATTTGACTATTCAAATTGGTTGAACCAATGGTATTATTTCTTACTACAATGTTTCCATTATGACAACTAATTCCTATAAAACCAAAAGTTATTTCATGAGAATATAAAGGGCCATTAATACTTTTATTGTTGTTCAATGCAATATTAGTTATAACATTATCTTTAATAATAAGTGAATCATTTCCTGATTCAGCATCAATACCAACTAATTGTAATTCCGCAATTGTATTACTTGTGGCAGAAAGAGGAGCTCCTCCACAATTTGCTTGACTTCCACCAATATAATTTCCGACTATTTTTGAAGCTTGAAGATTAACTAAGGCAGGAGCAGAAATTCTAATAGCTGCAGGAGAGCATCTTGTATTGGCATTTTGAACAAACCCATCATCATAAAAACTATTGCCTTCAATGTGCCAAGCATAGTTTAAATGTTTAATCCAAATGGCAGCTGCTTTTGTATAAGGTGGATAAGCAACTTGGTCATAACAGAAAAAGTTTTTAAATTCATTATTAATCAATGAATCATGATGATTGTATACGCCATTGTCATACTGAGTTGATTCTAACAAGGGAACTTTAACCATATTTCTATTAGCATGTTCCAATAAACAGTTAGATATTTTATTAAAGTTATTTCCATCATATGGATCATTCCCGAAACGTACAGCCCATGCGTTTCCGGTAATTAAATGTAAAAATTGAAATTTATTATTGTTTGATCCAAGTGTTAAAAGTATTGTTCCAGTGGCATTTTTACCAGTTATTGTCATATCGCGTGATGAACCTAATTGATTGACTCTTCCATCGATAGTTACATTATCTGCACCAAGTAATACTATATTCTCATTTACTATAAGGCCAGGAGATGTTGGGTAAATTTTAATTGTGGAGTAACTAGCAAATCCTGCACCAGCAGCATTCAAAATTGCATCGGTAGGACTTGTTGTATTACTAGTTATTTGCAACTCTAATGCACCTGTTAAATTTCCAGCATTAATATCATCAAAAGCGGATTTCAGTGTTGGATAATATTGACCAGTACCAACTAATTCAGCTGCATGTATTGCAAAAGATGCACATGCTAAAACGACTACCATCGTAATCATTTTCATTTTTTTTGTAATTCTCTTATTCATTTTGTCTATGTTTTTTATGAATACAAAAGTATGTCCAAGCACAACCGACATAATTGAGCAGTTAGTGAAACATTAAAACCAATTAGTGAAACCATTTCTTTCCATTTTGCTAACCGAAATCATAGTTTCACATAATATTGCATGAACTTCATTGAGTTCAGGGTCATATTTGTATGTTTGAAGTCCGAATACTACTTTTAGAATCTAGTGAAACACATACTTTATATAATTATACTAACCTTTTTTAGTACTCAGCTAGTCGCACAGCAGCCGTTTGCATTGCATATAACTAGCAAAGACGGCTTGCCTAGTAATGAAGTATACAATATTCATCAAGATAAAAAGGGCTATATATGGATTGCTTCCGAGGATGGTTTATGTAGATATGATGGTAAATATTTTCAGCGCTATCATAATGCCTTTATGAGCAGCAAAGCAGGTTCATTTATAAAAGAGGATAAAAAGGGAAGAATTTGGTATGGCAACTTTGATGGTGTTCTATTTTATGTTGAAAATGACTCTTTAAAAAACTTCAAATCTCCACATTTAATGTCCATTCCAGGAGATTTTTCGGTGATTGGTGATACGCTAATTTTAATAGAACGCAATCAAAATTTAAAAGGGTTCGATATTCATACTCATAAAGAAATTTACAGCAAAAAATTGAATTATTTATATAACATTGTTTATCAATCCGAAAATCAATTCCAAATAATACACGATAAAGGTATTGATTTCTATAACTCAAATTTTAAACCCAACTATTCGATCTCAAATGACGGTACAAATCAATATCTAAAAGCACTTGAATACAACAAGGGATATTTTACCTATTGGGCAGACAATGGTAAATTGAATGTTTTTTATATAAAAGATGGCATCCGGAAAGAATTATATTCATCTAAAAACGATGCATTTGTGCAAGGGTTTTATTTGATTGATCAAAAATTGTGGCTACTCAAGAAGGATGGAATTCTATTGATTGATATTGAAACCTATAAAACAGAAACTCTGTTTGCAAATGAGTCAATATCCCATGTGTGTAAAGACATGAATGGATATGTTTGGATTAGTACGAATTTTAACGGCATTTTTATTATCAATCCTAATTTGCAAGCTAAAGATTACCCTACAAGTTCTTTCAACTTTAAATTCTTAAGGACAGATAATTCTATTTTAAGCTATGACGACATAGGAAGAATTTATGATATAACTGCGAATGCCGTAACACCAATTTATTCATTGCCTCTTAAAAATCAAATTTACAAGATTATTGAAATTCAGCATCCTGCTAATAACAAATTATTGAATCGTGCCAAAAACTATACATTTTTCAACTATAAAGGAAAACAATTTATTGCTATTTCTTCTGGAGTGAAAGATATCGAATTGATTGATGAAAAGTATGCAGCTATGTCGATTTCGGGCATGTTTGGATTAATAAATTATCATGTAACCGATTTTAAAAGTGTATGGGATTCTATTTATAAAGCAAATGAAATATACGATGAAAACAGTTCAAGCCAGCCTGGCACTAGTTCCTTGAACAAAGATCTGCGAGCAAAATCAGTTGCTTATGATAAATTGAATGATCAACTCTACTTTGCTACCAACATTGGATTATTTAATACAACTCCAAGTAAAACAGAAGAAGTAAGGTTTGAACAGAACAAAATATTTGCTTCCACCTTGGTTTCGTTTTATGACCATATATTTTGTTTGCTAAACAATGGTGAATTATTGTATATACACAATCATCAACTGAGTAAGATTGATATAGGTTCTGGTAAATCAATGATTAGAAAAATAAAGAGGATTCGGAATTCTCTGGTGTTAATCGGAGAAAGTGAAATATTTTCCTTTGATGTTTATCCTGATTTTAAAGTGTCGGAAGTAAAGTTAAAAAGCATTCACATCTATCAACCTATAGCTGAATTGAATGATATTGAATTAGTAGATAATAAATATTATTTATCCTATCCTAATCAATTATTTATTGTTGATACAAATTTGTCTTCGCAACATGTTTCATTTCCATTTTATATTACGGAAGTTGTAACTAATAAAAGAAAAATTAGAAATACTAGTCAATTAAATTTTGCTTCGAATGAAAATGACATAACCATTCATTTTGCTATATTGAACTATTATAAAACGTCTGTGGTATTTCAATATAGGATTAATGATGAAAATTGGAAAACTTTAGAGCCATTGGATCGAAGTATTAATTTAGCTTCTTTGTCGAGTGGAAATTATCGAATTCAATTTAAACTCAACAATGTTTTGATGAATGAAGATGTTCGGTTTGTGATCAAAAAGAATTGGTACTTACAGAGCTGGTTCATTGGACTTTGTCTTTTGCTATTACTTACTTTCGGTTACTTGTTTTACAAACGACGCATTCAATTGAGCCATAAAGAGAATATAGTGTTGCTTGAAAAAACTAAATTAGAAAAAGACTTACGTCAATCATTATTAAGCAGCATTAAATCGCAAATGAACCCTCATTTTTTATTCAATGCACTCAACACTATTCAATCATATATCATTACAGAAGATAAGGAGAATGCATCGAACTATTTATCGAAATTTTCTAAGTTAACACGTAGGATTTTAGATATGAGCGATAAAGAGACTATCTCACTACAAGAAGAAATAGACGCATTAATTCTGTATATAGAGCTTGAGAAGATGCGATTTGCTGATTTAAATTTTACCATTGAATTTGAGAAGGACATCATAGCGGCAAATCTTTTAATTCCGTCTATGATTGTTCAGCCTTATGTTGAGAATGCCATTAAGCATGGCTTATTACATAAGATTGGGGACAAGCAACTATTTATTAAAATTAAAATAGTCAACCAGTATCTCATGATTCAAATAGAAGATAATGGGGTAGGGCGAGTGCAAAGTGAAATTATCAATAAGAATAAATCAGACAATCATCGATCATTTGCTTCAAATGCTAACTTAAAAAGAATTGAATTGTTAAATGCCGAAAAAAATGAAATTGGTGTAGAGTACACAGACAAGCTCAACGAAAAGGGCGAATCAGCGGGAACTATCGTAAATATTAAATTACCTATCAAAAGCATATCATGATAAGAGCTATAATCATAGATGACGAACTACAAGGCAGAAAATTACTGCAAGCATTAATAAAATCTCATGCACCCGAAATTTCAGTTCTAGACGAATGTGCTGATTTGCCTAATGGGGTAAAAGCAATTAGAAAGCATAAGCCTGATCTAATATTTTTGGACATCGAAATGCCAGGGCATAGTGGATTAGAATTGTTAGATTTTTTTGACGAGAAGGAAATTAATTTTGGTATTATTTTTACTACAGCTTATAATGAATATGCAATCAAAGCTTTTAAAATGTCTGCTGTAGATTATTTATTGAAACCTATTTCTGGAGAAGATTTAGAACAAGCTATGGATCGTTTTCACAAGCGATTTTTTAAATCTGAATCAGTTAAGTCTAAAACAGAACCGCAAATAGTAGGAATTGAAAAAACAGAGAACAAAATTGCGATTCCTGTGGGGCAAAGTATCAAGTTTATTGACTTAGATGATATAGTCTATTTGAAGGCAGAGAATACATATACTGAAATACATTTACAGGATACATCAAAAATGTTAGTTAGTAGGACACTGAAGAATTTTGAAGATGTGTTAGAAGATAAGTCCAATTTTTATAGATGTCACAAATCGTATATTATTAATCGACAATATATTTTAGATTATGTAAAAAGTGATGGTGGATATCTGATTCTAAAGCCAAGAATTGAGATACCCATAAGTCCAGAAAAGGTTCAAGGGTTTTTAGATGGCGCCATGATAGTCAGGAGATAAAAAAAGCGCAACTCTAATGAGTTACGCTCTTCCGAAAAAACACACTACATCTTTATTGCCTTACAAATTTAGATGTATACGTTTTCTCTTTGTTAGAAATACGAATCATGTAAGTTCCTTTAGATAAGGTTTCTACATTTATAACATGATTCATGTTGTTTGTGTTTTCACTCATGATTCTTTTTCCTTCTAAAGAATAGATTTCGATAAGGGTATTTTCAACGGCATTGTTTAATGAGATGTTTAATGTATTCATTGTTGGATTCGGATAAATAGAAATATCTGTATTGTTTACTCTTGTAACTTTTTGAACTAATGAATAAGTAAATTTCTTATCCATATCTACTTGTTTGATTCTGTAGTAAGTAGTTCCAAAGGCCACTTCATGATCGATTGCTTTGTATGATTTTTCTGTTTCAGCATTTCCTGCAGCTTTTTGTTGATTGATTACCGTCCAAGTTTTTGCATCGATGCTTTTTTCTACTTCAAAAGCTAAGGTATTCATCTCTGAAGCTGTGGTCCATGTTAAATCAGTTTTGTTTTGCTTGTTTAAGTTAGCTTCAAATGATTGCCAATTGAGTGGAAGAGGTATAGTTTGGCTGTATACGGCAGAAACCCAATCAAAACCACCTTGTCCTGCCCAAATTGTGGAGCCTGATGACGGATCAAAATCAAAATTCTGAGAACAATAACCATTTATATACACTGAGCCATTACCTAACAACATAGAATTGATGGCATCATCACCTGTACTACCCCAGCTACTAGCAAAACTTGCTGCTCCATTACTCCAAAATCTTGCCACAAGCATATCTTTACCTCAAGTACTTAAATTAGGCGCAAGTCCTGGGAAGGTAATGGTATTCGAAAAGTATCATGATAT
>CAZSUF010000074.1:970-1448 GCA_964609875.1 uncultured Bifidobacterium sp. | reverse complement strand
GGGGCAATTTGCAAATCTGTTACTTTAGATGAAAGTCCAGCTGTACTTAGACCTGCTTTTACCCAATTGCAATTTAAATTAGATAATTCATAAGAGGCCACAAACATGGCATCTTGAGTTGTTGTTATGGTTTTGGGCGTACCTAAAGGGTTGAAATCCGGCGTACTATTCTGTACAACTCCTGCAGCAATAAGTTTGGTGCCACTTACTTTTAATTTAGTTATTTTAGGGACGGACGCAGAAAAAACACTTGAAGATCCCCACGTTATATAACTGCTTAATGCACCTGCACTTGTATATTTACCAATAAACATATTATCGAATCCACTTGGTAATGCGTCAGTAAAAATGTTTGCTACACCTGCATTTGGGTCTACATCCCAGTTATTATCATTTCCCATAAAAGCCGATACATACACATTGCCATTGGCATCAGCACAAATGCTTCCTCCTTGAGTTCTAGCTACATACCCCGAAG
>CAZSUF010000074.1:0-960 GCA_964609875.1 uncultured Bifidobacterium sp. | reverse complement strand
CTTTGCAAAAAATATTCCTTTACGCTCCCCTCCATTTACGATCGTGCCACTAAAATTTACATTGTTTTCGATGGTACCCGTAAGGTAAAAAAATCCGCCCGCAGCATCGTAATAAAAATCTGAAAGTGATACACTGGCAGAAGCTGTAGTAGGAATTATTGATCTTAACCAATAGTTTGCTCCTGTATTTTTAATATTCGAAGTGATATAAATTCCATTCCCAAAGTTAGACGTGAGCGTTTGGCCAGCTATTGAGCCATAACTTGCCGTTCCAGAAAAATGTCCAATGGATAGAATTTTTTCAGACGGTCCGGCAATATAAGATTTTACAAATAATGCTTTATCGGTAGCGCCCCCAGTTCCAAATGTCTTCGTATGATTCCAACCACTGCCATAGTCTAGTCCTCTATAAATTGCATCATAAGCTGTTCCTCCAACATTTACTTCTTCGCCACATATGTAAGTACCATAGCCGCCTTGGTCAAAATCCATCCCATAACCTTGTTCATCATACTGCGAGGCAATGATGGCCCAGCCAGCTTGAAGTGACAACTGTGCGAAAGTATTGTTTGAAATAAGGCCAAGGCAGCAAATCCAAATTAGGTGCTTCATTCTTTTTGTAATTCTTGTATTCATTTTTAATAATTTTATAATGCAAACATATTTAGGATGGTAACTTGTTTTATTGCCATTTTATGTAAGAGATTAAGCACTTTGCGAAAACGCCTTTTGAATTTGTGTGGTGTTAGGTTAAATAAAGTAGATTGTTATATGTAAATGAAAATTGATAATATTTTAAGTAATTACCTAAAAATTTGTAATGTCTAATCACCAAGTTAAAATCATTTAATTTCTTATAGTATTTAATAAAAAAAGCCCCCAATTTCTTGGAGGCTGATTCAACAAATATAATAAAGAGTTATTTTTAGACTATAAACATTCGTTCATGTTTAGAGAATA
>CAZSUF010000073.1:14581-15062 GCA_964609875.1 uncultured Bifidobacterium sp. | reverse complement strand
TCCTCTGTGTTGTATTTCCTCTGTGATCCTCTGCGGTATATGCAATTTATTTGACTCAGAGTTGCACAGAGGAGTTGTTGCCAATTTAAATTCAATGTCTTCTCTGTGCTCCTCTGTGTAAATGCATTATAAAAAGTGGCGGAGGGTCCCCATGCAGGAAGATGAAGTGACTGATACGTTCTTGGGGGCATCCCCCCTTTTTATGTGGTAAAAGATGTAAACAATACAATTACTTTTGTATATAAATTTAAACGATTGATACAAGTTTTACTTTTCGAAGATAATGAAGATTTTATCGATGGCATAAAAGAACTATTGCATGATACAGAGGATATAGAAATTTGTGCAGTGTATAACAATTGCCATGAAATTGTGAGGCATGTACAATATTACAAACCCGATTTGGTCATCATGGATATAGACATGCCGGCACCCAATGGATTAGAAGGGTTGCGTATGATGCGTGCTGCAGGGATAGAAA
>CAZSUF010000073.1:0-14571 GCA_964609875.1 uncultured Bifidobacterium sp. | reverse complement strand
TGGCGCATCGGGATATTTATTAAAAACAAGTTCGCCAGACAAAATCATTCAAAGTATACGCGAAGCGGTAGATGGAGGTGCTCCAATGACGCCCTCAGTAGCAAAACAAGTATTGAAATTATTTTCGGCACCTTTTCAGCAATCAGCAGATTTATTGAAGCTTACTCCTAGAGAACATGATGTACTCTCTTTTTTAGTAAGAGGATATAGTTATAAAATGGCGGCAAGCGAAATGGAGATAAGTATCGAAACCCTCAGATACCATGTTAAAAACATTTATGCTAAATTACATGTAAATTCGAAGAGTGAGGCGGTGGCCAAGGCGATACATAACAAATTAATTTGAGCAAGAATTTAGTCAAATCAGTAAGGTTTTTTGATGAAGAGATTTAGTAATTTTCTTTAAGTAAAACAATCAGTTCAGCAGCTTGTATGAATAAAATGTATAACGAATGAAGAAGTATCTATTGGTTTGTTTGGGACTATTGATTTGTATAAAAGTATTTTCGCAATATGATCATTTAAAGTTCAAGCACTATTCAACAGAAAACGGTTTATCTCAAGCAAGCATTTATCAAATTTATCAAGATAGGAAGGGCTTTATTTGGCTAGCTACTTGGGATGGTTTGAATCGATTTGATGGATATCAATTTACGGTGTTTAAGCCTAATTTGAACAATAAACATTCTATTCGAGGCTCAAGAATTAGCAGTATGGTTGAGGACGATTCGGGATATATTTGGGTAGGAACTTATGAGGCCTTGAACAAGTATAATCCAAGTACAAATAAGTTTACACCTTATTATGTTGAAAGGCCATCTGGCAAGCTAGAAACAAGGTATAATCCTTTTTTTATGGATGCTTCAAAAGAATTATGGTTTACATATAATACTGAAAACCTGGGTTCAATGAATGTTGTGACTGGTAAAATTACCTTGTATCCATTTGCCGATGGTCACATGAAGCACAGTTGTATTGTAGAGAAGAAAGATAATTCTTCGAACCACTCTGTTGAAATTATATATACAAGTGGTCGGGATGGATTAAGCAAAATTGATCTTAAAGGAAGAAAAGTCACAAATTATTTTTCTGAAAGAATTGACAACCAATTTGGCACAAAGAAATTTATTTGGCAAGTAGTTGATGATGGTTATTCGTTGTGGCTTGCAACCCAAGATCATCTTTATTCGATGAACAAACGTACACAACAATGTATGAGTTATCCGTATAAGCTTAATGACTATAAGGCAGAGGCTTTTACTTCACTTACCATGGATAGTAAAGGGATGTTGTGGTGTGCAACAGAGGGAAATGGATTGTGGATTTTTGATAAGAAGCAACATAAGTTTATAGAGCACTGCATCAATAATAAAGCAGATCCGCATTCTTTAGCCAATAATATTCTCAATTCAGTATTTGCCGATAGAGAAGATAATATTTGGGTGAATACAGATCCATATGGAATTGATAAGATAAACCCTTATCAACAATTTTTCGGATTGATTACTAATACAACCTCTGTTGGTAATATCAATTCAAATACCCTATGGAGTATGTGTCCCTTTGAACAAAATAAGGTGATACTTTGCTTCAATCAGAGTGGTCCGATGCTGTATGATTTTAAAACAAATGAAAGAAAGATTTATCAACTACCCAAAGGGTATAAGAATACTTCTATATATCATATTGCCAAAGATGAAAACCAGCAAATTTGGATGGCTACTGACAATGGATTATATACGACAAAAGATACGTTTAGACATTTACAACTAATTGATTCATATAAAAAATTCAATGTCACTATTCTTGAACATGGAAATTCTGTGCTTTTTGGAACTGAAGAAGGAGTTTCGGCATTTATGAAGAACTCAAAAACTAGTATAAAAACAACTATCCCTTCATTATCAAACATCAAAGTGAGTACTATGGCTACAAACAGTACAAACAGCTTATTTGTGGCTACAATAGATAAAGAACTGATCATCACAGATGCATCGTATAAAATACTGAATAGACATCGCCTTCCTTTTATCATAAAATGTATATGGCCTAAAGCAACTGAAACACTTTGGTTAGCCACGAATTTGGGTCTGGTAAAGTATAAACTATCAAATCATACCTATCAGATATTTACAGAATCTGATGGCTTAGCTAACCAGTACATTTATGGAATTCAAGAAGACTCATTCAATAGATTGTGGCTGAGCAGCAACAAAGGAATTTCCTTATTTAATTTGTCAACTAACGAAATCAATAATTTTGATATCGCACAAGGCTTGCAAGGATGGGAGTTTAATACAAGATCGTTTTGTACTTTACCAAATGGTACCATGTTATTTGGCGGAGTGTCTGGAGCAAACTACTTTATGCCAAGTCAATACAAACAAATTAATTTTGAAGCGAGTGTAGAATTATTAAGTGTAGATATAAACAATAAAGCAGTAGCCCTTCATTTAGTTCAAGATTCATTAAACCCATATAGATGCAAATTTGATCAGAATAATATAACACTTGAATTTGTGGCAATCGACTTTATGAAATCGAACACCATACACTATTTTTATAAATTAAAAAAAGACGCAGCATGGGTTTCTTTGGGCAATAAAAGAACTTTGCAATTGGTCAATATGAAACCCGATAAGTATGAAATTTGTATACAAGGAAGATCGTCAAATAAGGAAGTGTCATCAACCATGCAAACGATTTACATCGAAGTTGAAGCTCCTTTTTACCAAAGAAGTTGGTTTTATGTATGTTGTATTTTAGGAATAGGTCTAATTGCTTATAGCATCTTTTATTATAAACTTCAAGGCATAAAACGGATAGAGTATATACGTAACAAGCTGAGTCGAGATTTGCATGATGATATGGGTGGTACCTTAAGTAGTATTAATATGTTGAGTCGTACTTCTAACCATATGAGTCCCGAAAAAACAAAATTGGCCTTGGAAAAAATTAATCAGAGAAGTCAAAAATTGCTAGGAAAAATGAGCGACATTATTTGGAATATCAATCCTTATCATGATGGCTTAGAAGAAATGATTACCCGTATGCGAAATTATGCTGCCTTAATGTTAGAAGCAAGCGGTATCGAGTATCAGATGAAGTTTCCTATAGAGAAAATAGACGATAAAATTAGTTTGGAAAAGAAGTCAAATACGTATTTGATATTCAAGGAAGCCATAAATAATTTGTGTAAATATTCACATGCAACCATGGCTGTTTTAGAGTTACGGTATCAGGATAAAAAATTATTTATTCGTGTGGAAGATAACGGCAAAGGATTTGATGTCACAGTATTGAAACATAGAGGAGGATTAAACACCATGGAACAAAGAGCCAAAGAAATGAAGGCAAAAATTACCATTGAGTCTGACATTGACAAAGGCACTTGTATTAAACTCATTGTTTAATAATTCAATTTGATGAGGGTGGAATTCACCCCACCTGTTTATGTGGTTTTTTAGAATGGGTCTATAGAATAAGTTTGTAAATAATTATTCTAAACCAACAATCAAACCATGAAAAAAATTAGTGATTTAACCAAGTACAAAGGGGTATTGCCCTACGCAAGCGAGTTGTTTGGCGTGTATCAACCCTTAATAGGATGGAAATCTGCACGAAAGGCAAAGCGAATTCAAGCAGCGCTAAACACTGCAAAGAGTCAGTTTATGCAGAATTTACTGAAAAACTATAGGCCAAATGTCCATATAGAATTTGCGCCAAACGGAAGTGTCTTAGAACGAAAAATTGAAGCAGGAAACGTATTTAAAAACAAGTTAAATCCGCAATACGAAAGTCGTTTATTGCAAATGATTTCTACTAGTTTGCTTGAAAGAGATATGCTCAATGTAGACGATTGGAAGCAGCTCTTATCAAAAGAAGCCTTAGGCATTTTATTGAAAGAAAAAGTGTTTGCTCAGTATCAAGAAGCAACCTTTTCAGCTATCGAAACAATTGGTTCATTAAATCAAATGGAAGGAGAAACTGATGCCGTGTTTATGCACCGCAAGGCAACCTTAGTAAGTGAGGCGAATAGTCTATTGCTTTCAAATTTGAATAAGGAATCAGTGATTGCAGGATTGCTGATTGATTGGTCTTCTCAAGGAATGAATAAACCATTGCAAGAATTATTTTATAGTCAAACAAACTTAGAAGTGGATGATGAAATTCGTAAAATGCAACAACTCTTACAGGATGATTTGACAGATCCTTATTTGAGTTTTGATCCGAATAAAGATATTGAAAATGTAGTTGTTTCTCCTTTAGGTGTAGTTCATTTGTATCGACAGTACTTTTTTGAATTAGATACATTTTTAGGTTCGCCTGTAGAGCATGTTTGGCTTAGTCCAGGTTCTTCAGTAGAGTTAATTGAAATAAACACCCATAAAACAACTACTGAGAAATCATTTGAATTCTTTCGTGAATCAAAAAACACGACAGAAACAAACACCACCACAGAAATTGATTTAAATTCTGCAGTTGAAAAAGATAATCAGAATAATTTAAAAGCTGGATTTTCCATGACTACGAATGCCTCTTACCCGATAGTAAGTATTTCGGCGAATGCTAATTTGAATTTAGATAAGATGGAACATACAGCCAATAAAGAAACGAATAAGCTGTTGAAAAATCAATCAACGAAATTGAGTACTGAAATTCGAGAGAATTTTAAAACAAGCTTCAAAACAGTTACGGAAGATACTGCCATGTCTAGTAAGAAGTATATCTTAAAGAATGATACTGGAAAACTCATCAACTATGAGCTAAGGCGCAAAATGCGACAAGTGGGTGTGCAAGCGCAAGACATAGGCACTTATTTGTGCTGGGAAACTTTTGTGGATGAACCAGGCAGGGATTTAGGGCTGGCTAATTTATTACATATTGCCAAGCCAGCAGACTTAATCATAGTTCCTGATCCGACAGTCGTACCTCCAATGGCTGAAAATATAAACCTTGATTTTGTAGAGAAATATACATGGCTTGGAGGGGATAAAAGTGTGCCTTATGATCAAGACAGAATGATATGGGGTGAAAGCAAGAAAATCGAAATTCCTGAAGGTTATGAACTCAATGATGATAACAAGAATATTTTTAATTGGAACTGGGCTACAGGCGTTGATCCTGTTGATCATACAAGGTGGGCATTTAAATTTAGAGTGGAATCTAAAACAACATTTAGGGTTGGATTATATATCGATCCAAGTTATTTGCCTAAAGATGGATTTAATGTAGATGAACCACATACCTTCAATGTGACAGGAAGTATTCCGTTAAAATTGACAAATGCGAAGCGACAAGAAATTGCTACTGCGAATAGTAATAGTTTGGCAGCAGGAAAAGCGGCAAACAATGAAAATAAAAGAAAAACAGAAGAATCTTTTATAAAAGATGCCAGAGATAGAATTACGGCAGCGAGTAAAATTACAAAGAGAAATTTTGAAGAACTGCGCGAAGAAGAAAGAACGATTATTTATCGTAAACTTATTCGCTCTTTGATGACAGATACAAACTACGATATGCCAGATATTAAAGAAAACTATGAACCAAGGCATGTCATGAGTGAATTGTTGAATTCGATATTTGATATTGACAAGATGCTGTATTTTGTAGCACCTGAATGGTGGAAACCACGTAAACATTATCATCAGCATATTCTTCCATCCGAAGAAGGTTTATCTACTTATACACCCCTTAAAAAAACGATGTCATTTAATATGAAGGATTCCATCAGTATGAAATTTAATACTGATAGGATACCTAAAGAATTGAAGCTACACATAACCAATTGGAGTGATCAAGAAATTAGACAAGATAATTATTACATCACTGATGATTCGAATCCAGCCCCACTGGGAAGTTCACTAGGTTGGTTGTTGCAATTGGATGGTGATAATCAACGAAATACTTTTTTAAATTCTCCTTGGGTAAAGGCTGTGATTCCTATACGCCCTGGCAAAGAAATGGCTGCTACAGCATGGCTACAGAATGTACATGTTGAAGGTGCAGATGGATTAAATGCACACTATGATGGCACCTTGGAAGAGCTAAAAATAATTTCAGATAAATTAAAGGCAGTATATCCTAATAATCCAGCCTCTGATCCGCCGACAATTGCTGATGCCTTACGTTTTTTATGTTTGGAAATTTCTCATAAAGAAGAACTTTCAACTGAGCCTGGAATTTATCCGCAAGGAAAAGGAATAGACGATAGTGATACTGTACTTTCAACACCGATTGATAAAGTGTATGAACATGGCTTTTATCCTTTACAGGGTGGATTTAAAGCGAATGTCAATCCTGATGAAGAGGATAATAAAGACAGGCATTTTAATGTGTTATATCAGTGGTTAGAAATATTGCCTACCAACCAAGTTGTGCCTGTGGAGGTCGAGTATAATCCTATTGATGGTAGAATAAAAGCATGATGAAAGAGATAAGATTATCATTTTATTTTACAGACGAATTGGTGTTTCAAACTGTTTTGCAGAGCAATATTTTAACCTCCCAAATTCGATGGGCGGAAGAATTTTACAAACGTTATGAATACAAATTAAGTTTGCAGGATAGGTACTATTCTGAAAAAGAGCTGATACAATCGTTTGTGCTAGCTAAGGAAAAGGGATTTCTGATTAACTTTCAATATTGGGAAGTGATTAATGAATTACTTGAAAGGTATCATAAAGCTAATGATGAATATGATGTATTGCTTCGATCGCCACAGTTGAATCGAGTTCGTTTGAGTGAATTATTGAAAATAATCAATGAAACATCCTCAGCGAGTAATGCACTTTCAAGGCAAGTAGATAAAGATTGCATCGATGTTCGAACGCAAATCAATATGCTTAGCATGTTACTTCTGGACAAGAAGATGGCCCCGCCAAATCTCAATAATCGAATTGTGGTTATTTTTTGTTTTTCAAAATTTGATTCGGATACACTTAAAGGAATCTGTATTGGAAATAATTCTATCCCCACAAATCCTTTCCAACCATTTATACTTATACCCATTGGGAGCCCAGAACTTGGAACGCAGAAAAAGTTGAAGGAATTAGTTGTCAAGTCGGCTATGACTTTGGCGCATGAGATCGTACATGCGGCGGGGCAAAACCATGTTCCTAAAGGGGGAGAGAATGAAGGTCTGCCAAATTCTATCATGAATTATGCGATTCATGGGAAAAATCCGAATGAAGTTGTTTTAGAAGATTCTCATATAGAAAAACTGAATAAGGCATTTTTTGTGGTATAAATTAGGAAGCTTTAGTTTAAATAGATGATGATTCTTTCGCAATGAAATGCACCAAGTGTAAAATCCATTCCTACATATTTATGGGGGTGGCTCACGAATCTAAAGCCAATACTTTTGTTAAATAATCAGTTTTATGAAAAACAATTACGTATTTATAAAGTGTTTAATTTTTGTATTACTAATAGTAATCAGCCTATTAGCAAACGCACAAGTTCCTCAAAGTATCAATTACCAAGGGATAGCTCGTGATCAAGCTGGAAACCCTTTGTCTAATAAATCATTAGCCCTAAAGCTTGCTATCTTGCCTTCTTTAGAATCAAAAGTGTCAGAGTTTGAAGAAAGACAGCAAGTCGTTACCAATGAATTTGGTTTATACACGCTTCAAATTGGCCGCGGTGAAGTAATTATAGGAGATTTAAAATCAGTCAATTGGGAAACTGGAAATAAATACATTCGTGTGAGTATTGATATTCAAGGTGGAATTAATTATGTGGATGTTGGAACAACTCAATTGCTTTCAGTGCCTTACGCTATGTATGCAGAAAAATCTGGAAGTACTCTTTCCGTAAATCAATCATCAGAATCACCTACCCGTGCTACAAATAATTATATTGAGAAAACTAATTCGGCTGGTGTAGCAAATTCTACATCGCTGTTATTCGACAATGGAACGAGTGTAGCGCTAGGTACCACTACGCCAAATTCGGGCGTGAAATTTCAAGTGAATAGTGCTGCCGCTAATACAGAGTTTATTCGAATGCAAAATACCAACGCATCCGGATTTGGTCGATTTACTATGTACAACGATGGTGCGAGTACTTATGCTACATTTACCAAATATGGAAGTAGTTATCCCGGAGGATATACAGGTATTGCTCCACAATATCCTTATGCCAACTTATTGGCTTTTGGAAATAACGGAGGAAATTTTTTAATGACCAATGGCGGTAGTATTGGTCTCTCTTTATACAAAGGCAGTACAAGTAAATTGAAATTTCATGCTGATTATTTGACTGAAAATGTGGGCATAGGAGGTAATGCAATTCCAGTAGATCGCATTCATTTGAATAATACAGATGGTACTTCAATGCCGATTCGCATTACCAACAATACCACAGGTCATTCTGCTTCGGATGGCATGGTGATTGGAAATACAGGTAATATAGCATCATTGATGAACAAAGAAAATAGTTCATTGGGTTTGGGTACAAATAATATCACCCGAATGACGATTGATGCCAACGGTAATATTGGAATGGGTACCAATGCCCCAGCTGGTTCTGCTATCTTAGAATTAAAAGATTCTTCTAAAGGATTTTTGATACCTCGAATGACAACCATTCAACGAGATGCTATCCTCTCTCCTGTACTTGGACTTCAAATAATCAATACAGACGATATGTGTATCGATATGTATGATGGTTTGAATTGGATAAAAACCTGTGGCCAAAAAGTAACTGGTACTATCAATGATTCATTGCATATGGTACCAAATACTTGGGCGCAAAAAGCTACGCCGAATATAGCTTCCAGAAGCAATGCTATTTCATTTACCATCAATGGGAAAGCCTACTTGGGATTAGGTGCTATCGGAAGTATGATGGGCATGAATGACTTATGGGAGTATGATCCGTCAACCAATGCATGGACGCAAAAAGCAAGTTTTCCACTGATGGGAAGAGGCGATGCCGTTGTTTTTGTAATTAATAATAAAGCCTATATCGCTACAGGTAAAGACCCCATGATGAATCAATATTTTAATGATTGTTGGGAGTATGATCCTTCAACCAATGTATGGACACAAAAAGCAAGTTTACCCGCAAGTGCTCGATATGGAGCCGCAGGATTAAGTATAGGAGGCAAAGGTTATGTAGGTTTAGGAAATAGTGGGAGTGCAGATTTAAATGATTTTTGGGAATACGATCCAAGTAGCAATACATGGACACAAAAAGCAAACTATGCAGGCGGCGGTAGAAGATATACTTTTCATGTAGGTACAGATACCAAAGGGTATATAGGATTGGGCAATCCAGGTTCGAATATTAACGACTTATGGGAATACAATCCAATAAATAATACTTGGCTTCAGAAACTAAGTTATCCAGGTACTGCATTTTATGCCTGTGCACAATTTATTATGGAAGGAAAAGCCTATGTAGGTACAGGCTATACATTTGGCAATCTCAATCACTTTTGGCAATATAATTATACAACAAACACTTGGACACAGAAGGCAAGTTTTATAGGCACAGCACGTAAACATGCTTGCGGCTTTGCGATTGGTAAACGTGGTTATATTGCCTTTGGTGATGATGGAGCTTCAAGAAACGATTGGTTCGAATATATGGATGATAATATTTCAGGCTATACAACTACATCTTCTTCTAATTCAACCAATGCTATTTCAGATGGCGCATGGACTTTATACAACAATAAAATTTATAATAGTAATACAGGGAATGTAGGTATTGGCACCGCCTATCCAACAAACAAATTCAGTGTGGTAGGTACAACAGATTTTTCATCGAGTGTGGGGATAGGAACAAGTGTACCACAAGCACAACTACATACAACAGGAAGTATAAGACATAGTGCATTAGGTGGCAGTGGCACCAGAGAGGTGTTTGCTGATTCTTTAGGTAATTTGAAAGTTAAGAAAAGCATTGTCAATGTATCATCCAATACGACTCCTAAAAATTTACCCAATGGTGTAGGAAATTCTTGCACGTCTGTTGTAAAAGATACCATCATATTGTCAGGATATCCAACTGCTGTAGCAAGCAGTAATATAGCGATTAAGATAAACATGATATATCCTCCGGTATCAAATTGTTGGGCTTATTTGGTAGCACCTAACGGAGATATCATTAATTTAATGCTATCAAGTGGGAGTCAATACACGAATGCATTAACGAATACCATTTTCACAGATCATGCAACATGTACTATAGAAGGTGGAATTCCGCCCTATACTGGCAACTTTAAACCATCAGGGGTGATGGGTGCAAATTGTTTGACTTCTGCAACTCAATCGAGTTTTGGTGGCATGGGAGGTGGGGTGATTAATCCCAATGGAGCTTGGGTGCTGATAATTCGTTTAGATTACTATGCAAGTCCGGGGACCTTACAAAATTGGTCTGTCATGATTAATGATCTTCCAACAGGCAATCCCAACAGCTTGCAAAAATGGAATAGCAATTTACAAACCGTACCTAGCTTGATTTATGATGATGGAAGTAAAGTATTAATTAACACGCAAGCAGCTTCATCTGGCATTCATAAATTGGAAGTTTGGGGCAGCGCTATAATGTTTGGCGGTATGGCGAATTCAACTTATGGAAGTTCAAGTGCTGAATTAAGTATCATGGGCGATGCAGAAAAAACAGGAGGAGGTTCTTGGTTGGTTTTTTCTGATAAAAGACTCAAGAAGAATATCACTGACTATAAGAACGGATTAAGTGATTTGTTAAAAATTCATCCAATAAAATATCATTACAATGAAACAATACCCTGTGACACTTCTAGGGAGTATATAGGTGTGATTGCTCAAGAACTACAAGAAATTGCACCTTATATGATTCGTGAAGCCAAAATTCATGATGAAAATTACTTAGAAGTTGATAATAGCGCTATGACGTATATGCTCATTAACGCCGTAAAGGAATTACATCAATTGAATGCCAAACTCGAGAATGAATTACAAATTCAAAAAGAAAATACAGAAGATCAAAAAAAGAAAATTGAAACCTTGACTAGTAGGGTAGAAGAATTGGTGAAGCAATATAAAAGCAAGTAAAAATTCAAACTATGAAACACAAACTCAGCTATACTAAAATACTGGTTTTATTTTTCCTTATGCAAGGAGCTATGTTTTGTCATGCGCAAGTTGCTTACTTGGCTTTTAATTCTACAACAGTCAAAGCCTATGATGTAACTACAAATACCGTGCTTGCCAACATTCCGGTTTCGGAATCTCCTATTAGGGTAATTCCCCATCCCGACGGAACAAAAGCATATCTGTTTAAGAACTCAATTCAAGTCCTTGATGTAGCCACACAAACTATTACGAATACAATCAATGTAACTGAAACTTTAATGTCAACATGTATAAGTCATGACGGGCAATATTTATATTTTAATACCTTAGTCCCTAATGCTTACCCTTACGAGATTAAATTGTATAAACTGAATACTCAAACAAATCTTGTCTCTTATCTTACTTCTTTACAAAATGGTTATTATGACATGAGTATTTCACCTAATGATGATAAATTATATTTGGTAGGAAATTCTGAAGCTATTGTGTTTAATACTACGAATTTTAGCAGTTATATCACAATACCTTTTCTCGTGTATAATAACTTTGGTCAAACCATGTGCTGTTTAAATAATGATGGCAGTAAACTGTTTGTAACGGGTGAAACCATAGGTCGCTTAAATATTATCAATACCCTAAATTATACCGTAGATACTTCTTGTCTTTTCGGTCCTTGGGGTGGTTTTCAATCTACAACTTGTATGCAATACAATCCTGTCACGAATAGAATTTATGTAGCAGGGATAGATGGTTCTTCGGCAGGTAAATGGATATCGTACGATATCGCCACCAATCAAGTAGAGAATACAATAAATTTTAATCCCTTTCTTTCACCTCTTTCCATGGAAATCAATGATGAAGGCACATTATGCTATACAGTAGGAGGTGAGTTAATCAATGCAGGCACAATGCGAACAATTAATACCACCAACAATACCATCCTGTCTGGGGTTACGAATATTGGAACGATTTGGAATCGTTCAAAAAATTTCATTGTCAAACTACGCCCTGAAATAGATATACAAGTAGGCCCATCCATCTTATCTATTGCTGATGGAGACAATACACCTAGCCTTTCAGATAAGACTGATTTCGGCAATGTAAATACGACTGGTTATGCTACGCAAATGTATAAAATTAAAAACACGGGTCTTGCTCCTTTGCATATCCCTACAATCAGTTTAACTGGGCCGAATGCTTCCATGTTTGCAATTAGCGCTATGCCTATGGATATTCCTGTGGGTGGTGTAGATTCCTTTGCGGTCTACTTTTATCCTTCTTCACCGGGCACCAAATCGGCTGTTGTGAACATCAATAACAATGACTTCAATGAAGGCGTGTATGATTTTGCCATACAAGGCACTGGCACACTACCGAAGTATGTATACAACACTCAAGCCGCAGCCAATACAGTAGGGGTCATCGATCGAAATACGAATCAACATGTGATGGATATTAATGTGGGAAGTTATCCCAATGGGATGTGTTTTAATTCAACTAAAAGTAAACTCTTTGTCACCAATTCAAACTCGAATGATGTGAGTGTCATTAATACCTTAACAAATTCAGTGATTCAAACTATTTCTGTCGGGAGTTATCCTGTTGGAATTTGTGCTTCACCCAATGGCGATAAATTGTATGTGGCCAATCAAAATTCGAATTCTGTGAGTGTAGTGAATCTACATACACTTACAGTTGACGCTACCATTCCTGTCGGGAATTTACCTTTTGGTATTTGTATCAGTTTGGATGGTTCCAAAGTATTCGTGAGTAATCATGGGTCCAACACGGTAAGTGTAATTAACACCGCCACTCAAAATGTTATAGCTACCTTGAATGTTGGACTAGCCCCTAAAGGTATTACAATCAACCCTAGCGGAACGATAGTTTATGTAGCCAATAGCGGCTCCAACAATGTGTCATCGTTCAATGTTTCGAACAATGCCATGAACCCAAATGTGAGCGTTGGTAATTCACCATACTCTATTTGTTTCAATGCCACAGGAACAAAATATTATGTGTCGAACTATTACGATTTTACGGTGAGATCCGTTCCCATCGCAGGTGGCTTTCCCCAAACCATTGCTGTCGGTAATTATCCTGCAGGGATGAGTTTAAGTGAAGACGGCACACAACTATGGGTCACCAATTACGGAACCGATAATATGACGGTAATCAATACGTCAAACAATGCTGTTATCAATACCATTGGAGTTGGAAGTGGCCCTATTTCATTTGGAAATTCTGTGGCGACAATAGGTGTTCCAGAAATTAAAGTAAAGGGAGGAAGCATGCCGATGTTGCTGCAAATAGAAAATTATGATTACACACCTGCCATCAATGATAATACAAATATGGGCAACGCCAATGCGGGCAGTAACCTGACCAAAACATTTTATATTCAAAACACAGGTTCAAGTGAATTGGTGATTAATGGCATTGATTTGTATGGACCTGATGCCTCCATGTTTGGATTGAATCAAGTGCCAAACATCATAGCTGCCGGTACGATTGATTCATTTAAAATTACTTTTACGCCAACTGCTAACGGAACAAAATTGGCCTATGTTCATATTGCAAGTAATGTAACTAACTTGAGTAATTTCTATTTTGGTATTCAAGGAGAGGGTGTAGGTGTATTTGAATTTCCAATACAAGTTAAATTATTTCTTCAAGGATACTATCAAGGAGCATCAAGCATGCAAGCAGTAATGCTCAATCAAAATGCACCAGCAGCCAATGCAACTCAAACCGATTTTGTACAACTAGAATTAAGAGATCCAATATTTCCATACGAAGTTGTATTTATTTCTTATGGCGTGTTGCAAACAGATGGCAACATGACATGCTCTATTCCATATGCTGCGATGGGACATAACTATTATATTGGTGTTCGTCATCGTAATAGCATAGAAACTTGGAGCGCCAATCCTGTTTTAATGTCGAACCAAACAACCTATGATTTTACTACAGCCGCTAATCAAGCATACGGAAGCAATCAAGTAGAAGTGGAGCCAGGTGTCTTTGCACTCTTTAGTGGCGACATCAATCAAGATGGATATATCGATGGATTTGATTATCCGGATTTCGATACAGATTCTCAAAACAATGTAAGCGGTATGTATGTGGCAACAGATTTAAACGGAGATGGCTATGTAGATGGATTTGATTATCCGATTTTTGATGAGAATAGTCAGAATAATGTATCGATAGTTACACCTTAAAGAATATTGTGTTGTAAGTTTTGAACAAGACTGTTCATTTGGACAGTCTTTTTTATGCTCCCGATTTTCTTTTAAGTCAAGTGATCATTTCGTTCGGGAACCCTTATTGAGTTTTGTTCTTGAAGCGAGTTGCTATTTTACATCGATTAGACTCTGTGCACCTCTGTGTTGCATTTCCTCTGTGTAACTCTGTGTAAGTGCATTTTATTTGACACAGAGTTGCACAGAGGATTTGTTGCCAATTTAAATTCAATGTATTCTCTGTGGTCCTCTGTGTTGTA
>CAZSUF010000072.1:14935-15215 GCA_964609875.1 uncultured Bifidobacterium sp. | reverse complement strand
ATATAAATCTGAAGATGGAGGAGCTACATGGAAAAAGATTTTGTATAAAAATGCACAAACTGGATGTGCCGAATTACTCATGGATCCTAATCAGCCAAATACCTTATTTGCTTCCATGTGGCAATTCAGAAGACAGCCTTTTAGTTTCAATTCTGGTGGTGATGGTAGTGGATTGTTTAAAAGTATTGATGGTGGAAAGACATGGAGAGAAATCAGTAAAGGTTTACCCGCAAAACCATTTGGTAGAATCGCTATGAATTTAGCGCCAAGTAATCCTAAA
>CAZSUF010000072.1:9651-14864 GCA_964609875.1 uncultured Bifidobacterium sp. | reverse complement strand
GACCATTTTATTTTAGCACGATAGAAATTGATCCAAAAGATGAAAAAAGAGTGTATCGACCAGCTTTTGAGTTTGCCTATTCTGATGATGGAGGCTATTCTTTTTCAGGCGCTTCTGGAGACGGTGGTTGGGTGCATAGTGATATGCATGCCCTTTGGATAAATCCTTCAAATACCAATGTGATGTATCTTGGCACTGATGGCGGAATTTATACGAGTATTGATAGAGGTGTTACTTGGACATTTAATCATAGCCTACCTGTAGGACAATTTTATCATGTAGCTGTTGATCATAAAGATCCTTATAATGTATATGGTGGGCTTCAAGATAACGGAAGTTGGATGGCCCCGAGCTCAGCACCAGGAGGTGTTGGCAATGCAAATTGGTCAAGAGTGGGTGGTGGAGATGGTTTCTGGACTGTCCCAGATATTGATGGAAAAACTGTCTATGCAGAATATCAAGGTGGTAATATGCAAAGAACTGATCTTACCACGATGAAAGGAGAAAATATTCAACCTCAGAAAACAAAGAATGAAGAGAAACTAAGATGGAATTGGAACACACCTATTGTTACAGGAGCAAAAAATCCTAAGAATCTATATGTTGGTGCACAATATCTTTTTAAGTCGAATGATCAAGGAAGAAATTGGACAAGAATCTCTGGTGATTTAACAACCAATGATAAAAAGAAACAACAACAAGAAGATAGCGGTGGATTAAGTGCTGATAATACTTCAGCAGAAAATCATTGCACTATTTTTACTATAAGTGAATCTTCTTTAGATGAAAACTTAATTTGGGTAGGAACAGATGATGGAAATTTGCAGTACACAGAAAATGGAGGTAAAAATTGGACAAATGTAAGTATGAATATTGCAAAAAGTGGTATTGCCAAACAAGCTTGGGTAAGTAGTATACAAGCCTCTCAATTTGATAGAAATACTGTCTATGCTACATTTGAGAATCATATGTACGGAGATCATAATACTTATTTAGGTGTGAGTCGTGATATGGGAAAAACATGGCAACGAATCAATAGTAAAGATTTCACTGGATTTGCGCATAAGATTAAGGAAGATGTAATTAACAAAAATTTGCTTTTCCTAGGTACTGAAATGGGTTTATTCTGTTCACTTGATGCTGGAGAAAATTGGTTTCGAATGAAAAACAATATCCCAGAATATGCCTTAGTCAGAGATATACAAATTCATCCTAAAACACATGATTTAATTGTCGGCACTCATGGCAGAGGGATTTATATTTTAGATGATATCCGAGCCATTAGAAATTTAACTAAGGAAGTGTCTGAAAAAGAAGTTCATTTTTTTCAAACTCCAGATATTACTTTAAATAATGGTCGTTTTGGCTGGGGAGGCCCCGAAGTTTCTGGAGGTTGGGGCGCTGGAAATGCACCTTCAATTCCTTCCATAGATTATTATTTAAAAGATCGTATTAGTTCTGGAAAAGCTACTTTAGATATTTATGATGATAAAGGTCAGTTGGTACAAAGTATCCCAGCTACTATTAGAAAAGGAATCAACAAAGTGTATTGGAACTTACGCTCTACCCCACCTAAAGTTGCAGCAGGAAGCACTAAAATGGAAGGTGCTGGATTCACGGCACCTATGGTTATGCCTGGTACCTATACTTTAAAATTAAAAATAAAGGATAAAGAATATACCAGTACTGTAAATTGTGTACATGATGCGGCAAACAAAGATTTAAGTTTAGCAGATCGTAAACTAGTGTATGAGAAGGCCATGCAGCTACAAAATTTATTTAATCAAGTGAATAAATCTATTGATAGTATCAGTGGCATTCAAACTAAATTGAAGTCAGATTCTGTAGCCTATAATAAGTCAAAAGTAAATCAAGCTTATTATGCCGATTTAGAAAAAGTAAGATCAGAATTAATGGCAACTAAGCAAAAGTCGATTTTTGCTGATGAAGAAAAGCTCAGAGAAAAAATATCTAAGCTTTATGGTAACTTTTGTAGTATGGAAGCAAAGCCTAATAGCACTCAATTGCAAGCTATAGAAGATTTAGAAGAAGAAGTAAAAAAACAAGATTTGAATTTGAATAAGACCTTGAAAAAAAATCAGGGGTCGGTGCTGTATTAAATTAATTAGTTATACTAAAAAGAAAAGCATAGTTATTTTGACTATGCTTTTTTTATTCTAACTGTTTTATCATCTTCCTATGAGGCAACCCTACTTCAATAAATTCTTCACCCACAACTTGATAACCTTGTTTAAGATAAAATTCAATAGCAGTTTGTCGAGCATTCAATTCAATATGATAATATTCATTTAAAGCACAAAAATTTTCTGCGTAATGAAACAGTAAGCTACCTATTCGTTTAGATTGCATATAGTCTAAAACAGCCATTTGTCGAATCTTTACGGTATCCTTATCTAATATTTTAAGCATCACACAAGCCACCACTTGAGCATCAATTTTACCAATTACTATATACTGATCTCGATCTTCGGTTAAATCTTCATCGAACAAATCTAGCCCTAAGGGTTTTCTTAATACCTCGTTCCTTAAATTCAATACGTCTTGATACAAGGGAGAGGCATAATCAATGATTTCAAAATCAAGATTCATAATTTCTGTTTAAATAACTTGATAAATTAATGGAGCAATGGAACTAATTTCTAATAAATTGGAATTTTGAATATGCACATTAGGATGTGAATTCGTGGCATATACTTTAGAAATAATTCCTTGTGCAGCAATCTTTTCCAAGGCATGATTCGAAAACAATCCATGGGTCGTTAAGGCAATAATTTCAGTAGCACCCGCATCATGATAAATTTGGGCTGCTTGCATTAATGAACCACCCGTTCGTATCATATCATCATAAATAATTACTTTTCTACTCTTTACATCTGCGTTTATGCCTGTGATATGAGTTTCGGAACCACTCTTTCTTTCTTTATATACAAAGGCCGACTTCACGCCCATTTCAAAGGCTAAAGATTCAACCCATTTAGCACGCCCTGCATCTGTTGCAGCAAGAATAAAATCAGTGCCATAGAGTTTTTGACATGTGTCTAAAATAATTTGCTTACAGTATAAATGAGTGCATCTAATATCTCTATCGAAATAGTAAGGAATTCCTTCTGAATGTAAATCCATTAAAAAAACTTGATTCGCTTCGGCACACATAGGAATTGAGGAGAAAAGCAAGGCCCTATTTTTAGCTTTTACAATTTCGCCTGGTTTAACGGCCCTTTCCATCGTTGAATACCCAAAATAAGGAATAATAATTTTTAACGAATTAGCCCCTTGATGAGCAATGCCTTGAGCAAAATCATATAATTCCATCGTATTAGATTCGTCTATGGTTCCGCCAATTAGAATAATATCGCGACCTTGTACATCTGTATCTATTTTATGATAAATTTCCCCATCAGGAAAGGATTTACTTTGAATACTCCCCCCTTCATAATTACCCAACTCTAAAATTTCATTTTTTAAATAGTTGTATGAAAAGGTTGAGAAAATGATTTTTGGGGCCATAAACGTCATTTTAGGCGAAATTAATTCTTGTAATCCTTCTTTCCTAAATTATATCTTTAAGTAAAAAAAATCAATTCAAAATTTTCAAATTTTAAATAAACTAGTCTTAGAATAAAATGTGGATAAATTCAAGTAAATAATTCCGCTAAATGCCTATAAATACTGAATTCAGACTAAAATAAAAATACTTTTAAAACTTGCAAAAAAACGATTAAAAAGCTACCTTTGTGAGCCTTTGAAAAAATAGAAAAAAAGTACATTTTTTTAAAGTTTCAAACATAAAAACAAAAAGACAATATGGCATCTGAAAGTGAAAAAGACCTACAACCTAATTATGGCGCCGATAGTATTCAGGTACTTGAAGGATTAGAGGCAGTTAGAAAGCGTCCTGCCATGTATATTGGCGATATCAGCATGAAGGGTTTGCATCATTTAGTATATGAAGTTGTAGACAATTCCATTGATGAAGCCTTAGCAGGTCATTGTAAAAATATTACAGTTAAAATACTTGAAGGTGAATCTATTTCAGTTGAAGATGATGGAAGAGGAATCCCTACTGCCATGCATACCAAAGAGAAAAGAAGTGCTTTAGAGGTTGTAATGACTGTATTACATGCAGGTGGAAAGTTTGATAAAGGTTCTTATAAAGTGGCTGGTGGTTTGCATGGTGTGGGTGTAAGTTGCGTAAATGCTTTAAGTAAATATCTGTATGTAGAAGTGAATCGCGACGGTAAAAAGTTTGAACAAGAATATAGTTGCGGTGCCCCAAAATACCCAGTTCGTGAAATTGGAACAAGTGATACAACAGGTACTAGAATTATTTTTACCCCAGATGATAGCATTTTTACGGTGAGCGTGTATAATTACGAAATTTTGGCGGCTCGTTTACGTGAATTATCTTTCCTAAATCGTGGCGTTCGTATTCACCTTATTGATGAAAGAGAAAAAGACGAACAAGGACAATTTCTTCGTGAAGAATTTTATAGTGAAGGAGGCATCAGTGAATTCATTTTACTTTTAGATAAGAATGCAAAACGCGAAGGTCTTCTTGTTGACCCAATTTATGTTGAAGATTATGATAAAGACAATCATGTCACGGTTGAATTGGCCATGATGTATAATCAGTCATATAGTGAGAATGTATTTTCTTATGTAAACAACATTAACACCATAGAAGGCGGAACCCACGTGGCAGGTTTTAGAAGAGCTATCACTAGGGTTTTCAAATCTTATGGCGACAGAAATAAATTATTCGAAAGAGCTAAAGTGGATATTTTAGGCGATGATTTTCGCGAAGGATTAAGTGTCATTGTTTCCGTTAAAGTTCCAGAACCTCAATTTGAAGGTCAAACAAAAACCAAATTAGGGAATAGCGAAGTTTCTGGTATTGTAGATGCGGCGGTCTCTAAAGTGTTAGATGCCTATCTTGAAGAACATCCTAAGGAAGCAAAAATTATTATTGATAAAGTAATCATTGCTGCTCAGGCTCGACAAGCAGCGAGAAAAGCCCGCGAATTAGTACAACGTAAAAATGTGCTTACAGGAAGTGGACTTCCAGGTAAACTTGCAGATTGCAGTGACAATGATCCAACAAAATGCTAATTGTATTTAGTTGAGGGAGATTCGGCAGGTGGAACGGCTAAGCAAGGCAGAAATAGACAATATCAAGCGATTCTTCCTTTAAG
>CAZSUF010000072.1:4074-9641 GCA_964609875.1 uncultured Bifidobacterium sp. | reverse complement strand
ATTCGAAATATTTATACAGGACTAGGTGTAACTATCGGAACTCCTGATGATGCAAAGGCTTTGAATACCACAAAACTTCGCTATCACAAACTCATCATCATGACCGATGCCGATGTGGATGGTTCACATATTTCAACCTTAATTCTTACTTTCCTTTATAGATATATGAAAGAACTTGTGGAACAAGGTTATGTATATATCGCGCAACCGCCTCTTTATTTAGTAAAAAAAGGTAAGGAGCAAGCCTATGCTTTTGATGAAGAAGAAAGACAAAAAATTATTCAACAAATTGCTGGTGGCAAAGAAGATAGCGTGCACACACAACGTTATAAAGGTCTTGGAGAGATGAACGCAGAACAACTTTGGGAAACAACCATGGATCCAGATAGAAGAACTTTGAAACAAGTGACTATCGAAAGTGCTGCTGAAGCTGATCGTGTGTTTGCGATGTTGATGGGAGAAGAAGTTCCTCCACGTAGAGAATTCATCGAGAAGCATGCAAAATACGCCAAAATTGACGTGTAAATTAGGAAGAGATTTTACTCAAAATTGCTTTGATTTCTTCTTGGTCAACACCTATAAATTGTAGCTTTTCTTGCATACTTGCAGGCGAAAAAACGCCCCCTTGGCTATATGATTTCCTGGCTGCAGTATGAATTTCTCGACACTTTGTTTTGTCTAAAATCTCTAAGACATTTCCTGCGTTTAAACCACTGCCAGGCATAATAATGATTCGTTCTTTAGCTTGCGTATTTAATGCTGCAAGTAAAGACAAACCATTCATCACTGATTGATTTTGCCCGCTACTCAATATTCGATCACAGCCACAATCGATAAGCTCTTCTAAGGCTTGTATTGGATGCTTGCATCGATCAAAAGCTCTATGAAAAGTGACAGACATATTCCCAGCTAAGCCAACTACCCTCTTCATTCTTTCAGTATGTATCGTTCCATCTTCGTGCAAAATCCCTGTAACAATGCCTTCAAATCCGAATTCCTTACAAACAAGTATATCTTCACAAAGCACTTCAAATTCATTTTCAGTATACACAAAATCGCCTCCTCTTGGACGGATGATAGGAAATACAGGGATGCTAATAATTTCTCTGATTTTTTTTAAGGCCCCGTATGAAGGTGTAGTTCCACCATCACCTGCATTTTCACAAAATTCAATACGATGTGCCCCAGCCTCTTCAGCCATGATAGCGCCTTGTAACGTAAATACAGCAATTTCTAGTAAAATAGGCATAGACATCTTAGTCTGTGTTTTATCAAAATGAATTATAAAATTACCATTTAGCTAATTTGCCTCAGCATCGAATAGATACTTTGATTTAATCACTTTGCTACCTAATGGTGTTTCCACTGCCATAGTAAAATCAGGCAACATAGAATAACATCCAATCTCCCCTTTCTTATTCATAGCTATAAATCCAATTTGAATTTTCTTACAATATTTTTCTCCTTTCATACTAATCAATCGCTTTAAGGCAAGCTTACAAGCATTCTCAGGAGAGTTTCCATATCTCATGGCTTCAACAACACTATGACTGCCACAAATCCTAACCACCTCTTCACCTATGCCAGTAGCCGTTGCTGCACCGACAGAATTATCAACATATAATCCAGCGCCTATAATAGCTGAATCACCAACTCTTCCATGCAATTTATACGCCATACCACTTGTCGTGCAAGCTCCACTAATATCTCCTTCATGATCCATAGCTAACATGCCAATGGTGTCATGATTTAATTTAATTCTTTGTTGAATATCTTCTATGGTATGCATAGGGTCATAGGCTCCTTTTTTCAACCATTTTTTCCATTCTGATTCTGAATATTCAGTCAACAAATTTTCTAACTTAAAACCATTTAAGATGGCAAAATCCAAAGCCCCTTGCCCTACTAGTTGAACATGAGGTGTTTTTTCCATGACCAATCTTGCTACCGAAATGGCATGTACAATTTGTTCTAATGCCATCACCGAACCAATATTTCCCTGATGATCCATGATACAAGAATCCAAAGTTACCTTTCCATCTCTGTCAGGAAGACCGCCTAAACCAACACTATGATCTTCAGGATCTGCTTCAGGAACCATCACACCTTGATGTACCGCATCTAATGCCTTACCATTTGCTGCTAATACCTCGAAGGCTTTCTGATTTGCTTTTACATTAGGCTCCCAAGTACTAATCACAAGGGGCTTTTTAGTATTTTTTACTTCAGAAAATACATGCTCACCTGATAAAATGATGGGTGCACTTAATCCAAGTACTTCTACAAATTTTCTTCTATTCATTATTTCTGTAATTGGATGAGCAATCTATTCCTTACAAATTAATTATTTTAACAGCTTGAATTCCATTACAGAAATATCAGCATCTTTCATTTCTAAAGGAATCATTTTCATTTTATTCTCGCTTAATTTGGAAATAACTAAAGTTTTTGAAGTGCCACTTCTATGTATAATGACATATTTATGTTGCATATCAATTACATAATTTGCCTTTCTCTCTTTCTTATTGTCCTTCAAAATGGCTGTGCCATCAGGTTTAAATTCAATGGTCATATCCAATCCATGCTCACCTAATTTCTTACCACTTGCCACATCCAAACCGGCTTTTAATTTAACAAGCACCCATTTGTCTTGACATAATAATTTCTGAACTACTTCTTGCTTCTTGGGAAATTTTCTGCCGAAAAGACCTTTACTAAATACAGCTAAACTCAAAAATACTAATCCGAGTAATAAAAAAGCTTTTTTCATGAAGATGATTTGAGCAAATATAATTCAAATATTGTGGCTTAATAAAAATTTATACAAAGGATTTTGGGCGGCTAACACGCTATCCGTTCCTACTCCTCCCACGCCAGAGCGCGTGGTGCGGGGTATCCACTACTATCGTGGCCGCTAGCAATTCCTAGCATCTTTGAAAGTCCACCATAAGGCTGTCAAAGCCCAAACAATTGATGAATAATAATTAATTTAATCTTTCAAAACTTCGCTTCACAAACGCTGTAAGTTCCTCACCTTTCAACAAATTTTGAGATAATTTAGCTAAATCAAGTGCTTGTTTTACTAAGATCTCTTGTTTTTCTTTATCAGATTCATGTAAGATCGTTCCCACTAATTCATGATTTGAATTCACCACCAAATTATACATATCAGGCATTTTCCCTAAGCCAAACATCCCACCACCGCCAGCTGCACTCATTTCTTTCATCCTGCGCATAAATTCTGGTTGTGTAATCATGAATGGCATTGATTTCTGATCCATAGCTTCGATTTGTACACTATATGTAGAGGTAGGTATAAATTCTTCCAACACAGTTTTTAATTGTGTTTGATCTTCTTCACTCAAAGCTGAAGCTATGTTTTCTTCTTTTTGAATTAATTTATCAATGTGGTCTGCATCAACTCGTACAAAGGAAACTTTATCCAAATCGCCTTCCAGTTTTTGAATCACATGACCAATGATTGGCGAATCAAGTAATAAAACTTCATAGCCTTTTTCTTTGGCAGCTTCAATATACACATGCTGAGCATCTTTATTTTGGGCATATAACACAATTAATTTACCCTCTTTATCAGTTTGATTAGCTTCTATTTTTTCCTTTAATTCACTCCAAATAAAATACTGATTATCTACAGTCGGGTACAAGAAAAAGTCGCCTGCTTTCTCATAGAACTTAGGTTCTGAAAGCATGCCATACTCTAAAACCATTTTAATATCATTCCATTTTTGTTCAAAATCACTTCGGTTTTCTGTGAAGAGAGACTTTAATTTATCTGATACTTTACGCGTAATATAATTGGCAATTTTCTTCACGTTTCCATCTGACTGCAAATAAGAACGAGATACATTTAACGGAATATCTGGTGAATCTATCACCCCTTTGAGCATAGTTAAAAACTCAGGTACTATGCCTTCTACATTATCCGTCACATAAACTTGGTTTTGATAAAGCTGTATGCGATCTTTTTGAAGTTGCAGATCCTGACTAATTTTTGGGAAATATAATATACCTGTTAAGTTGAAAGGATAATCAACATTTAAATGAATATGAAATAAAGGCGCCTCAAATTGCATAGGATACAATTCTCGGTAAAACGAGTTGTAGTCTTCTTCCTTTAAATCAGCAGGCGCTTTTGTCCATGCAGGATTTGGATTATTGATGATATTATCTACTTCAATGCTTTCTTCTTTAGCATCTTCTCCTTCTCCAATTTTATTTGTTTCCGTTTTAGTGCCAAACTTGATAGGAATAGGCATAAACTTATTATACTTCACCAATAATTCTCGAATCCTTGATTCTTCAAGAAATTCAACAGAATCTTCAGCTATATGCAATACAATTTCAGTTCCACGAGTAGTTTTGTCGTTGGGCTCAAGGGTAAATTCCGGACTACCATCACAAACCCAATGTGCAGCAGGCTCATCTTTATATGATTTTGTAAAAATTTCAACTTTTTCTGCAACCAAAAAAGCAGAATAAAAACCAAGACCAAAATGGCCGATAATTCCTGCATCTTTGGCAGAGTCTTTATACTTGTCTAAAAATTCTTCGGCGCCAGAAAAGGCCACTTGATTAATGTATTTTTCAACTTCATCACTTGTCATCCCTAAACCTTGATCAATAATTCGAATGGTTTTGGCTTCTTTATCAATTTTTACTTCGATCATGGGTTGACCATATTCAACCTTAGCTTCACCAATATTGCACAAATGCTTCAGTTTGGCAGTAGCATCTGTTGCATTTGAAATCAATTCTCTTAAAAAGATCTCATGATCAGAGTATAAGAATTTTTTAATGAGGGGGAAAATGTTTTCTACGGATACATTTATTTTACCTGAGGCCATAATAGTTTGAATTTTAGTTTTACTTGATTGTGAAACTCATCGATCAAATTCAATACCAACTTAAATTAGCTGACAAATTTTCAGACAAGCATCATACAAAAACTGTATAAAAAAAAGGACCGATGAAAACATCAGTCCTGATTAAGTAATGTCAAAATAAGTTTATTGCGGACAGCCGTTTTTAACCCAACAATCTAATTTATTTATGGTGGCTTCAGCTAATTTGGAAGCATTTTTAGGCATTTGATCCACCCCACTTCCATGATGAATTGAAATCAAGTTTTTCGAATTCGTTTTAAACTGACTACTTGCACTTGTATAGGTACTTAAATTAATGCCAGATTTAGCAGAAGAAGCACTGTGACAAGCTGAAGTAGCGCAATTTGTATTTAAAATATTGGCAATATCAGCCGTATAAGTGGGCGTAGTTCCAGAACATACTGCAATGGCTGCATAATCTGTTGTATCTGTTTTTTTACCACAACTATTTATCGCCAAAACAAATGAAATGATTCCAAATATCCCTACTAAAGTGTATTTAAATTTCATGGAAGATTGTATTAAAATTGACTACACAGAGTACATAGTCAAACGGATTGTATTAAATTATTTAGCAATCGCAAATCTAGTGATAATTGTTTTACCTTGGATATTCGCATGTAGGATATATTGTCCTGCTGCAAGGTTGGTGCAATTTAATAC
>CAZSUF010000072.1:321-4044 GCA_964609875.1 uncultured Bifidobacterium sp. | reverse complement strand
ATCACAGGCTCTATAGACTGACCATTGACATTCACAATCATTAAATCTTTAGCTTCAGCATTTAACCCTTCAATGGTTAAGCTATTCACTGCAGGATTCGGATAAGCCTTTAATGAAATAGTATTTAAATCTTTAACTGTAGTTGCTGTAGCTCCACTGATGGTTTGTGTTGTAGTATTCCACTGATCTGCACTACTTTCATTTCCATCATCATTTACAGCATTACCCACACCACTAAAGGTAATCGCACCAGTGGTAGTTGGCGCTGTCCAACTGAATGAAAAAGTAGATACCCCGCTCACGGCAGACATCGGACTTGAATGAGTTATTTGTGTTTTTGCAGTATTTATCTTTGAACCAGAACCAGCTGTTAAAGTACCTCCACTTACTAGTAAATTAAATCCAGCTTTAGGTAATGAAGAATTGATGACAGTAAAAGTTAAAGGATAAGTAGTTCCTGGAGTATAAGCTGCAGGCAAGCCATTTAAGGCTGCTGTTGTTGCTGTGTTTTTGCTACCATGGCAACTTCCACAACTTGTTCCCCCATTATATTTGCCCCCAATATCAGATTTCATGGTTACAAATACAATACCTAACCCAGTCAATAGAAATAATTGAAATAGAATTTTAGATTTCATATAAATTTTTTTTGTTTAGCAAATAAACAACTTTTATGGATTGAACATTAATATCTGTTTCCATTTGATCCGTAAAAAATAGGGTCTTGTCTATTTATACAAAAAACAGCAAGAAACAATAACCATTTGATTTCACTAATTTCGTTTTTTTTAGACACTCAATTTTTTACTATGCCTATACCCAAGACTATCTTTCAAACATTTAAAACTTCTTCATTACCTTGGATAACACAATGGCATATTTATCGAATGAAGAAAGCAAATCCGAATTATGCCTATGAGTTTTATACTGATGAAAGAATCAATGAATTTATTATATCAAGTTTTGGGAAAGATATTTTTGACACATATAGTAAAATTCAAGTAGGCGCTGCAAAGGCAGATTTTTTTAGATATGCCATTTTATACCAACAAGGCGGTATTTATCTAGATATCGATAGTCAAGTAAAAAAGCCACTTGATGAATTAATTCAAGCTAATGATACAGCGATTATTAGTTTAGAAAATAACGAACGTTTTTATGTTCAATGGGCTATGATTTACGAAGCAAAACATCCCTTTTTAGCCAAAACAATTGAAATGGTTGTAGACAATATTAAACATAATCGCTACCCAAATGATAGCCATAAAATGACTGGACCTACGACCTATACAGAGGCCATTCGACAATGCCTAGAAAATGATCCTTCAATTCCTTATAGAGAATACGGTATTGATTATAATGGACATTTTAAGTTTAGTTATCCTATGAGCAAATTTTTTCTATACAACAAAAAAGATCATTGGAAACAGATGCAAAAAAAAGGTGTTCTAAGATAGTATATTGCAAAAAAATGTACGTCTTCGACTAATCGCTCCAAACTTTAGTGCCTTCACTACAATTGGCACAGATATCAATATTTTTCCGTCCCGTAATTAGTTTATTTCTAAATGATTTATAGGTAGCACTTTGCCAAACTTCTTTAAAGCTATCTTTTTTCAAATCACCTAACCTGTAGTCTGCATCCTTATCGAAACAACATGGAACCACTAGCCCATCCCAACTGATTACACAGGCATGCCACAATTTCCAACAATGATTCGCTAATTGATTTTTTATAGCATACTTCCCATCTGCTTGCTTTTTATATCGAGCATACTTATCAATGGTTGGCATCAAAGGATTTCCATTTTCATAATCATACAATTGAGCTGTTTTAAAACGAACATCATCGACTCCAATTTCTTTGGCTAATTTTTTTACATCCTCAATCTGATGTTCATTGGGTTTAACTACCAAAAATTGAAAAAAAACATAGGGCTTTTCTGATTTCAATTCTTTTTTCCAACGAACAATATTCCGAGCACCTTCTAAAACTTTGTCTAATTTACCTCCAATACGATATTGCTCATACACATCCTGAGTTGTTCCATCAATTGAAATAATCAATCTATCTAATCCGCTTTCAATAGTTTTTCTTGCATTGGCATCATTCAGGTAATGGGCATTCGTGCTTGTGGCCGTATAAATTTTACGATCAGAAGCATATTTAACCATATCCAAAAATTCAGGATTCAAATAAGGCTCACCTTGAAAATAAAAAATGAGGTACATCATATCACGATGCAATTCATCAATAGTTTTGGTGAAAAAATCTTTTTCCAACATCCCAATTGGCCTTGTAAATGCCCGTAATCCACTGGGACATTCGGGACATCTTAGGTTACAAGAGGTGGTTGGCTCAAACGAAATAGAAAATGGTAAGCCCCATTGAAAAGCTTTGCCTGTCCATTTGGTTAAGTAAAAACTTGATAAAACTTTGATCCCATTCCAAAAACGACGGATGGTTAATTTACCAAAAAAATTTAAGCTGTCTGCTACATGAATAGATGGCATAGGGGGCAAATGTACATCGCAATAAATAAATTGCCATAATTTCCACTTATCCAATACATCGACCATCTAAACGAATTAAATTCAAACACTTATTTTTTCAAGTTACATTTGCCAGATTTATTAATTTTCTTTCATAAAGTAAGTCTCATGATAAAAAAACTAGCCCTATTTCTGCTGCTTAATAGTCTATTCATAGGCATAAAGGCTCAACAAAGAGGAATAACTGGTAAAACCATTGATAGTACGAATGTAAAATCGGTGGTTTTTGCTTCTGTTTCTGCAATCCGAAAATCAGATTCATTGTTAGTCAAACATACAAGAAGTAACCAACAAGGTCAATTTACTTTAGCCCCGCTTAGTGCAGGAGATTATATTTTATTAATTGCTCATGGCTCTTTTGTAGATTATGTTGATGATTTCACTATAAATGAAACTGATCAATTGAAAGATTTTGGCAATATCAACATGATACAAAGAGGTAATTTATTAAAAGAGGTCATCATTAAAAACGCTGCGGGAATAAAAATCAAAGGAGATACCTTAGAATATTTAGCGGATAGCTTCAAGGTAAAACAAGGCGCTATGGTTGAAGATCTTTTAAAGGCATTACCTGGAATTCAAGTAAACAAAAAAGGTGAAATTACTGCCATGGGCGAAAAAGTAGAAAAAGTTCTAGTTGATGGCGAAGAATTTTTTGGTGATGATCCAACCATCGCTACTCAAAACATACAATCGAAAGTAGTGGAGAAAGTGCAAGTTTTTGATAAAAAAAGTGATCAAGCAGCCTTTACAGGATTTGATGATGGACAAGAACAAAAGACCATTAATCTGAAATTAAAAAAGGACATGAATCATGGAGAATTCGGAAAAATAGAAGCCGGATGGGATGGTAAAGAAAGATGGAATAACCAAGCTATGATTAATTCATTCAAAGACAAACGACAAATTAGTGCTTATGGATTAATGAGTAGTAATGGCAAAACAGGTTTAGGATGGGAAGATAGAAACACCTACACTGGTGCCGGTGATAATATGCAAATGAATGAAGATGGGATGTTTATGTGGAATGTATCAGACGATCAAGAAGAAGGTGGAGGCTGGGGAAATAGTGTACCTGAAGGCATTACCAAAGCATGGGTTGGTGGACTTCATTTTGCAGATAAATGGGATGATGCCAAGCAACACGTAAATTTAAATTATTCATTTGGT
>CAZSUF010000072.1:0-311 GCA_964609875.1 uncultured Bifidobacterium sp. | reverse complement strand
CAATCGTACTAAAAGACAAACATCTAATACAGAGAAATTATTTCCTGGAAATAAATACCAATCTGAAGAAAGTTCAAATTCTTTTAATAGCAGAAATACCCATAGAATTTCTGGAAAATACGACTTTGCTATTGATAGTACGTTAACCATCCTCTATAATTTAAATGGAAGATTGAGTTTTATAGAAAGTAATTCATTTCGATCTACCATTAATTCTAGATATGATGATAGCCCCATTAATCAAAGTCAAAATACCAATACTTCTAACTCATCAAATACCAGAGTGAGTAATCAAGTTACCTTAAATAAGA
>CAZSUF010000071.1:14749-15255 GCA_964609875.1 uncultured Bifidobacterium sp. | reverse complement strand
GAAACACCAAGGTAAAACTTAATCCTACGGCTAGAAATGCACCAAAAGCAAATGGACATCTTCTAAAGATTATAATACTTCGCCAGAGAAAAAGTAGGTATAAAAATATAAGACCTAAACCTCCAGGAATCAATCCATATTCTTCTATTATTATAGAAAAAATAAAATCGGAATAAGGATGAGGAAGAAAATTTCTTTGCGAACTATTCCCTGGGCCCCCACCACACCAACTACCTTTAGCAATCGCAATTTTACCTTGTTGCACTTGAAATGGCACATCCTTTTTATCTTTCGATTTAAAATTTTGAACCCTTTTTTCCCAGGTGGCTGCTCTACCAAATCCAGTAACTTTAGATACTGTAAATAATATCCCAAACAGCAGTATGGCTGATGTAGCCAAAATGAGCAAATGAGAAATTTGAATACGACCAATAAAAAACAATACTCCACAAGACATGGCAATCATGAGAGCAGTTGACAAATTGGCCATAGCAATTAAGCCGCAA
>CAZSUF010000071.1:0-14739 GCA_964609875.1 uncultured Bifidobacterium sp. | reverse complement strand
AGGTCTTTTTGCATGCGAGAAAGTTGCCGTGCAAGAAACATAAACAAACCTAGTTTAGCCAAATCTGAAGTTTGAAATGTTAATCCTACTAAAGGCAATCTAATCCATCTTGATCCTTCATTTAAGGTAGTTCCAAAAAATAAGGTATATAATAAAAGTGGTATACTAATAGCAAATAAAAGCACTGCAATATTTGAGTAAATAGTATAATTGACTCTATGTGCTGCGTAAATAATGGCTAAACCTGCAAACAATACTCCAAATTGTTTAATTAAATATACTTCGGTATGTCCTTTATTTAAGCGATAAGCTAATGAACCTGTTGAACTATATACTGCCATTAAACTGATTAATGATAATACAATCACCACGCCCCAGATGATTCTGTCGCCCTTTGTTTTATGTAGGATTTGATTAAATTGTGGTGTTTGCATTTTCTTTATATAAATAATTTTACTTTTTAATTTATAAGGCTAAAACAGCTTGTTTAAATTGTTCACCTCTATCTTCATAATTTTTAAATAAATCAAAACTTGCACATGCAGGGGAAAGTAATACACAATCGCCTGGCACCGCAAATGAATAAGCTGCTTGTACAGCATCATCAGTATTTGTTGTATCAATCACATCTACAATTCCATCAAAAGCTTGATGTATAGCATCGTTGTCTAATCCAAGACAAACAATAGCTTTCACTTTTTCTTTTACAAGGTCCAAAATTTCTTGATAGTTATTCCCTTTATCAACTCCACCTAAAATTAGCACGGTGGGTTTTTTCATACTTTCTAGAGCATACCAAACACTATTTAAATTTGTAGCCTTACTATCATTAATAAATTCTACGCCACGGATACTCGCAATCATTTCCATTCGATGTTCAATAGCTGTAAAAGATTTCAAACATTCTCTAATTGAGTTCACTCTGATTTCTGCGACTCTGGCTGATATGCCTGCAGCCATAGAATTATATTGATTATGCTTACCTTTCAATGAAAGATCATCGATGGATATTGAAAATGGTTCACCGTTTACCTTCATGACTAGCTCATTTTGACTTACATAAGCACCATCTGTATTTAGTTGTTCATTCATGGTAAAAAAAAGGATTTTTGATTGGGTTGGATGTTGCAATAAATAATTCATGGACACTTGATCATCTTTACATAAAATCAAAGTATCATGTTCAGTTTGAAACTTGGTAATGTTAAATTTTGCACCGGTATATAATTCAAAATCATAATTGTATCTATCAAGGTGATCAGGTGTAATATTGGTGATTACACCAATGTCTGGACGAAAAGTGAGAATATCATCTAACTGAAAACTACTTATTTCCATCACATACCAATGAGTTGGCTTTATGGCGATTTGTCTTGCAAAGGAATTTCCAATATTCCCAACTACAGACACATCATAACCTGCATGCTTAAACATTTCATAAGCAAGGCTTGTAGTGGTTGTTTTTCCATTACTTCCAGTGATACATAATATTTTACTATCTCCTTTATATCTAAAAGCAAATTCTATTTCACTCATTAGTGGAATATTTTTTTCTCTGATTAATTTAATCACATTTGCCTTTTCTGGAATACCCGGACTTTTTACTATTTCTTTTGCATTTAATATCAATTCTACATTATGTGCTCCTTCTTCATACTGAATTTGCTCTTGATCCAATTCTAACTTATACTTATCAGCTATAACCCCTTGGTCGCTGACAAATACAGAAAGTCCTTTATGCTTCGCTAATAAAGCCGCTCCTGTGCCGCTTTCTCCACTTCCTAATATTACTAAATCGTAGTTCATCATTTTATTATTGCAATTTCAAGGTTACTATACTTAATACAGCCAATACAATTCCGATTATCCAAAAACGTATAGCAATTTTACTTTCGTGATATCCAAGTTTTTGATAATGATGATGTAATGGGGACATGAGAAATATCCTTCTTCCTTCACCATATTTTCTTTTGGTCCATTTGAAATATCCCACTTGAATCATCACACTTAAATTTTCGATTACAAACACGCCACAAATGATTGGAATTAATAATTCTTTTCTGATAATAATGGCTAAAGAAGCAATGATGCCCCCAAGAGCCAAACTGCCTGTATCACCCATAAACACTTGCGCTGGGAAGCTATTATACCATAAAAATCCTATGCATGCCCCTACAAAAGCTCCGATAAAAATTGACAATTCATCGAGGTTGGGAATTGGCATAATGTTTAGGTATCGAGCAAAATTAAAATGCCCAGACACATAGGCAAACAAGGCTAAACATACGCCTATAATAGCACTTGTACCTGTGGCTAATCCATCTAGCCCGTCAGTTATATTTGCCCCATTCGAAACGGCAGTAATGATAAAAATCACAAACAAAATATAGATGATTGGGCTAAGAATATTAATCGCCCCTTCTCCAAAAAATGAAGCCATTTTTGAATAGCTTAATTCGTGATCTTTTGAAAATGGAATTGTAGTGACAGCACTTTTCACACGTGCATAAGTTCTAGCTACACCCTTCTCATCTATCTTAATGATGCCTTCTTTAATTATTTTATCTGTTTGACTATACTTAGCAGGCAAGCCGCCAGTGGTTTCGCGAATAATATAAACGTTATTGTTGTAGTACATCGTTAATCCAACGATAATCCCTAATCCTATTTGACCTAACACTTTAAACCGACCTGCTAAGCCTTCTTTATTTTTCTTAAACACTTTAATGTAATCATCCAAAAATCCAATGAGTCCTAACCAAATGGTAGAAATAATCATTAAAAGAATATAGACGTTTGTAATTCTTGCAAATAATAAAGTAGGAATTAGAATGGCAGCAATAATAATCAAGCCTCCCATCGTGGGTGTTCCACTTTTTTGCTTTTCACCTGCTAAACCTAAATCACGTACAGTTTCGCCAATTTGTTTTCCATGTAAAAAGCGAATAATCCTTTTGCCATATACCAAAGAGATAAACAAAGACAAAATGATAGCCATGGCAGCTCGAAAGGAAATAAAATAAAACACCCCTACGCCAGGCATATTAAAATGTTCTTTCAGATATGTAAATAGGTAATAGAGCATTGATTTTATTTTTGAAATATGTCAAACATGTCCTTTAAAATTTGTTTATCATCAAATGGGTTTTTAACTCCACTAATTTCCTGATATTTTTCATGGCCTTTTCCTGCAATCAAAATAATATCTCCTTCTTCACTGATACTACATGCAGTTTTTATTGCCTCCTTTCGATCAGCAATACATACATACTTTTTTCTTTGATGAACAGGCACCCCTGCTTCCATCTCTTCCAAGATGGTTGCCGGATTTTCACTTCTAGGATTATCTGAAGTAAAGATTACACGATTACTATGTTCACATGCCACTAGGGCCATAATGGGCCTTTTTGCTTTATCTCTATCACCTCCACAACCTACAATGGTAAATACTGTTTCATTTCCTTTTCTTAGTTTATTAATGGTAGCTAATACATTCAATAAAGCATCTGGAGTATGTGCATAATCTACAATGCCAAGTATATGTTCCTTCTCAGAAAGCAAACAATCAAATCGGCCTTCAGCACCTTGTAATGTGCTTAATATTTGCAAAACCAATTCTTTATCTTGATCTAATTCACAAGCCACACCATATACACACAACAAATTATATGCATTAAACTCTCCAATCATTCTACAATACGCTTCATATTGATTAAACTGCATGAATAAACCTGACAAATTATTCTCAATTATTTTCCCTTTATAATCTGCCATCGATAACAAACTATATGTTTTCTTTTTGGCAAGGGTATTTTGTTGCATAACCAAACCTCTCTTATCATCTATGTTCACTAAAGCAATAGCCTCTTTAGGTAAATGATCAAAGAAGGATTTTTTTACGCGTATATATTCGTCAAATGAATGATGATAATCAAGATGATCATGCGTGATATTCGTAAAACATGCGACAGCAAAGGTCACCCCAGCAATTCGTTGTTGATGAATTGCATGAGAACTTACCTCCATAAAAATATACATGCACCCTCTTTCTACCATCATTGCCATTAACTGCTGAAGTTGAACAGCATCAGGTGTTGTATGAGTAGACGCTAAAATTTCATTTCCGATTTGATTCTGTACTGTAGAAAGTAAGCCACAGGTATAACCCAATTGAGAAAACAATTGAAACATTAAAGTCGCACAAGTTGTTTTACCATTAGTTCCTGTAACGCCTACTACCTTCAACTTTGTAGAAGGATGATCAAAAAATGCCGCACACAAATTACCAGCCGCTAGAGAAGAATCTTTCACCACAATATAAGTGACCTTATTCGATAGCTGAGTAGGCAATTCTTGACAAACAATAATATGCGCCCCTTTTGCAATGACTTCATGTATGTATTGATGCCCATCATTTACTGTTCCCACTAAAGCAATAAATAGGCTTCCTTCTTGTACTAATCTAGAATCAATACAAATGCTAACCACTTGCTTATCTGGATCACCTAAAATTGATTCAGGCTTGATAGAGGATAATATGTCGTTTAATAATTTCAATTAGCTTAATTGTATGGTTATTTTTTGTCCCTTTTGATAAGCACTCCCTGCAAGTAGTGATTGCATAATTACTCTTCCTCTCCCCACTGGAATCACTTTTAGCCCAGCTCTTTCTAGTATATATAATGCGTCTTTTAACCCCATCCCATTTACATCTGGCACTTGATTTTTATATTGTGGCATCACAGCATAGGTTAATCTTCCTAAGCTATCTGTTTGAATATTTCTAAGCCAAGATGGTGCGCCTTTCATTTGCTTGAATACTTTCAATTTAGACGACATCACATTATATTCATCTGTACTCATTCCTTTAAATGAAATAGGTGAGTTTATTTTTTCTTTAGCAGCTACAGAACCTACATGGTGCATGTTGATGGCATATAATCGATTGGCCACTTCTTTAAATACGGGCAAAGCAATTTGTCCACCATAATAGTTATTTGAACCTTTCTTAGTTCTTAGCACAACACAGATAGTATACTGTGGATCTTCTTTTGGAAAAAATCCTACGAAGGAACCATGATACACTCTGTCTGTATAACGGATACCTTTATCAGCAACTTGCGCAGTCCCTGTCTTGCCACATATTGTATAATAACTATTTTTCAATGCCTTCCCTGTTCCACTTTCAACAACTGCATTCATGGTTTCTTTTAGCTGCTCAATATGCGCAGAATCTAAGATGTTATCATTGACAACCATGGGTTCGAAATTAACAACCTCCTTGCCATATTCGCGGATACTATTAATCAAATAAGGTTTCATCATCTTGCCCTTGTTGGCAATGGAATTATACACCATGCAAGTATGTAAGGGCGTTATCATGACTTGATAGCCCATACCCATATAAGCCAAGGAGTATCTACCCTTTGTTACTGAATCTTTTAAGAAACTTGGTTTAATTTCTCCACTTAAATTCAAGCCAGTAAATTGATCGAGACCTAAGGCATGAAGATTTGACCAATAGCTGCCTATTTTATCTTTATAATTTTCATGAATTAATTTAGCAAATGCCACATTAGAAGAATGAGCAAAAGCATCTTTAATTGACAAATCCCACAACCCCGCATGACTATCTCGAATCGTATAGGGTCCAAATTTTGTGGTACCTCCATTACAATTAATATGATCTGTAATTTTAATCATATTATCTCTCATCAGAGAAATTAATGAAACAAGTTTAAAAGTTGATCCGGGCTCGATTCGCTTTAAAGCATAATTAAAATCTTCATAATACTTCCCATCAGATTGACGACCCAAATTTGCCATCGCCTTAATTTTACCTGTCTTCACTTCCATCACAATGCAGGTTCCGAAGGTGGCATCTTCTTTCTGTAATTGAGACAACAAAGCATTTTCTGCCACATCTTGAATATTCACATCAATGGTTGTCATGACATCCTTCCCATTTTCTGGATCAATTTCAGAACCATCAATCGGCATCCATGTTCCACCTGCAATTCTTCTTACAATTCGTTGTCCTTGGCTACCTTTTAAATACTCATCATACTTTGCTTCAATGCCCACGTTCTGAGCATTCTTTCTCCAAAGTCCAATTACACGATTCGCTAATAAACCAAAAGGATTAATTCGTTTAGTATGTGACTCTGTAATGAGACCTCCTTTATTAGCACCTTTACAAAAAGGCTGTAATTTCTTGATCTCCAAATATTGAGCATAAGAAGCTTTTTTCTTCAGAAGAAAATATCTGCTTTCATTCTTATGTTCATTGGCTAAGATTTCCTTATACTCAGTCCAAGTGCGATCTTGTAAAATAGTTGCAAGACTTTTAGACAAAGGTTCTAGATACTTAGAAAAAGTATCTGGTTTAATAGCCATCAAATCAATACGTAAATCAAACTCTGGAATAGAAGAAGATAAAAGCCTGCCATCTTCAGAATAAATATTCCCTCTTTCAGGTTGTATCACTTCAATTTTAGTATGCATACTATCCGCTTGAGCAATTAATTCTTTGCCCTCCTTGATTTGAATACGCGCACCTTTATAAAGAATCATGCCTCCAAAAAGGCACATCCCTAAAAAGGTGATGTAAACACGGAATCGTATGTCTTTACTTATTTTCATTATTTGCTAAAATCACTTGTATTTTATGTGGAGGCACTTTTGTTTTTTCAAGTCCTAAGTTGGCTGCACCAATTGCCAATTCACTTTCCTTCGTCAATCTCATGATCTGCGTTTTTTCATCTATATATTTCCATCTTGCCTCTTTTAATTGACGAGCCGTTTCATTAATTTGTCGAATTGTATTTTCCGCGAAATGATTTAAGGTGATATAAATAATACCTAAAAAAGTGCAATAAAAAATAAAAGGAATATTTTTCACGATGCCTTTATTCCCCACTGTATGCAGCACATGTTTCCAATCAGGAATGTTCGACAATAATGATTTTTTTTCTTGGCTCATTTTATTCTAAAGACTTCTATTCAATTAATTTATTTTTTTACACCTACTCTTAATTTGGCACTTCTTGATCTTGAGTTTTGCTTTAACTCCTCTTCACTTGGCAAAATCGGCTTCTTATGTAAGACCTTTAACAAACTCGGTTCACTCGGTACGATAAAGTCCAAGGCTGTTTCTTCAAACTTTCCTGTCTTCATCCATTGCTTCACAATTCTATCTTCAAGAGAATGAAAAGTGATTAAACACAATCTTCCATTTTCACTTAAAGAAGAAGTTATACTCTTCAAAAAATCTTTCAATGCACCAAGCTCATCGTTCACTTCTATTCGTAGCGCTTGAAAAACTTGTGCCAAATACTTATTTGGATTTCCGTAGATTAAGCCCTGAATAGCCTGCTTCAACTCATTCACTGTATTCAATTTCATCGCCTCTCTTACATCCACAATTCTTTTTGCTAGCGTTTTAGCATTGGTTACTTCGCCAAATTCTTCGAAGATCTTCAGCAATCTTTGTTCAGAATATTTATTCAAAACATCCAAAGCTGTTAATCTTGTTCTCTGATCCATACGCATATCCAATACAGCATCAAATCTTGTTGAGAACCCCCGTTCTGCTGTATCAAACTGAAAAGAACTCACACCTAAATCTGCCAACACGCCATTCAATTTAGGCAACTTATAAAGGCGTACAAATCTTGCTGCATACCTAAAATTTTCCTGAATAAAAATAATTCTATCATCTTCAGGTAAATTTTGACGCGCATCTTCATCTTGATCAAAAACCATCAATTTACCTGTTGGCCCCAATTTTTTCAAAATTTCGCGACTATGCCCTCCACCTCCAAATGTGGCGTCTATATAAACACCATCTGGTTTGATATCGAGTTGTTCGATACATTCATGTAAAAGAACTGAGGTATGATAAGTTTGGGAATTACTCATTTGGCTTCTCCTTAGGAGTTTTCAAATGATTTGTTCCAAGTATTTTATCATTCAATGAATTTAATTCGGCTTTTGGCAAGACAAATTGTTGATCATAGAGTTCGGTATCCCAAATTTCTTGATGCGTTAATTTCGCCCAAAAAATTAAATCTTTAGAGATATTGGCATAATCCAACATTCTTTTGGAGACTTGTAATCTGCCTGCACTATCTGGTTCTACATAGGTAGCTCCTTGAAGTAGATTACTTTTTAATTCAGCTGATTCAGTGTTAGAATCGTTGATATTTAAAATTTCTTCTAACCTAACCGCCCATTGTTCTTCAGTATATAAAAGAAGACATTGCTTTAACCCACGACAAAGTACATACTGCTTCCCTTCCACTTCGGGGAGCTGTTTTTTGAATCCTGCAGGAATATTAATTCTTCCTTTAGAATCCACTGTACCTTCAAATTCGCCTAAATACTTTGTCATGTGGGTAATTCAAACATTTTACCACACAAAACTACACAATTACCCACCAAGATTCATAATATTACCCCAATCTACTTATCCACAGCAGGAAAGTCCTAGAAATATTGACTATAAAGGGTTTCAAACAAATTCATATCTTAATAAATATAAAATAAATGTGGATAACCTGTTCTTTATCAGAAAATCTTGCGAAAAACATGTTTAATCTGCCAAATTTAGGTGGATTTCATGTGATTAGAAACAATAATTATTGCATATAATGTTGAAAGGTGAAAATTGAAAAAGCCTCTTCGAAGTGAAGAGGCTTTTTTATGTATAAGACAAAAAAATATATTAAGGACTAAATCCTATTTATGCATGCTTAAATTGAATTAATTTACAATTCATGGGCAACTTCTACTACTTCTGAATGCTTATCTACGATCATTTTTTCTAACCAAGAACTCAACACAAATAATATAGCAGCTGCAACTCCAGTCATGATAATAAACAATAAGAAAAACTCGTATAAATTGGTTATTTGAAACCCTAGAAAGGAAGGGAATGTTACAGGCGAACTTGGATCTTCAGCTCCACTAGGCGGAATTAAAGCACTTAAAGTTCCTGCGAATTTGTTGGCAGCAGCATTAGCCAAAAACCAAGTTCCCATCATTAAAGAAGATAGTCTCAAAGGAGATAGTTTTGATACCATAGATAATCCAATTGGAGATAAACACAATTCACCCATAGTATGAATTACATACAATCCAATTAACCACCACATAGAGACTCTTGAATCAGGCGCCATGCCTTTAACAACAATGGCTATTAATACATAACCTAAGGCTACTAAAAGCAAACCAAATGCCATTTTTTTAGGCGAGCTTGGTTCCATTCTTAACTTATGTAGAAAACCCCATAATGCAGAAAATACTGGAGCTAACACAATTACAGCCAAAGGATTGATTGATTGAAACCAACTGGCCGGGAATTCTTTCTCGATAAAATCTGTTAAATGCCCTGTGAAAGTTAATGCTATGATGATTGCAATTAAAATTCCTGAAATAATATATCCAGTATTCTTTTTCCAATCAAAAAACCACACTAATCCTTTCATTAAATAAAATGAAACCACCGCCAAAGCAGCTGCTATCAAATATTTTGGAACAAATATCTGAACATCACGATTTACATTTTTATCAGCAAACAAAGTCAAGGAGGCCCCAGCCTGTTCAAAAGCTCCCCAGAAAAATATAACAAAAAATGCTAGAATAAAAATTACAATAATTCTACTTCTTTCAATCTTTGTTAAACTCTTATCCATCAAAATAATGACCGGCATCAAGATCATGGCACCATAAACTAAATATCCTACCAAATCAATATCGCTTTTAAACATTTGCTTGAAATTCAACATAAAGAATACAATCCCGATTGAACCAACAATAGAGCCGATAGCTTTCATATCAAGTTTTTTAACTGGCAATCCTAACTCCTTACCAGCCTCAGAAACTAAGAACTTTCCTTTGAATAAAAGAAAGGATATCAAGCTTATAACCATCCCAATACAAGCAGCCATGAACCCCCACTTAAAATCAACTTTTTCAGCTAAAGAGCCACAAATAAGTGGCGAAAAGAATGCCCCAAGATTGATTCCCATATAAAAGATGGTGAAAGCACTATCAATTCTGCGATCCCCTTCAGGATAAAATTGACCCACCATCGTAGAAATATTAGGCTTGAAGAACCCATTCCCAATGATAATAGCTGTTAATCCAGCCCACATTAAGGTAATGCCACTGCCACCTCCAGCAGATGCGCTTAAAAACATCAGAAACTGCCCAAATGCCATAAGAATTCCTCCCAAGACTATACTCTGGCGATTGCCTAAAAATTTATCACATAGATACCCCCCTAAAAGTGGAGTGAGATAAACCAAACTCGTAAAACTTCCATAAATATTAGAGGCATCCGCACTATTTAATACAAGAAATTTAGTCAGGAATAATATAAAAAATGCCCGCATTCCATAATAACTAAATCTTTCCCACATTTCAGTGAAGAATAAAAAATACAGTCCCTTAGGATGTCCTTTTTCTATTGTTGTTTTTTCCATCATATAATTTTAATCAGCCAATATAGAATTATTTTTTTGTTTCGACCTACTTTTACCTCCTCAAATTTCATCATGACAATTTTACTTTTAGGTGGCGGTGGACGCGAACATGCACTCGCATGGAAATTAAAACAAAGCCCCCTCTGCTCTTCACTTTTTATTGCCCCAGGTAATCCTGGCACATCAACTCTTGGACAAAATATCAATTTGTCCTTAAACGATTTTCAACAAATCGCCGATTTCTGCTTAGAACATCATGTAAACATGATAGTAGTTGGCCCAGAAGAACCTCTTGTATTAGGCATCTACGACTATTTTCAACAAGCCGACCTCCAACATATACAAGTGATTGGCCCCTCAAAAAAAGCAGCTCAACTTGAAGGAAGCAAGGCTTTCGCTAAAGAGTTCATGCAAAAATTTGGTATCCCTACCGCAGGTTACCAACAATTTGATGCCAGCAACTTCGAGGCTGGTATCCAATATATACAACAACATACACTCCCTATTGTACTTAAAGCTGATGGACTCGCCGCTGGTAAAGGGGTTGTCATATGCACCCAAACAGACCATGCCATTGCAGAATTTACCGCTATGATTCAAGAAGCGAAATTCGGAGATGCGAGCTCCAAAGTCGTGATCGAGGAATTTTTAGAAGGCATCGAATGCTCATTTTTTGTACTCACCGACGGACAACATTATGTGTTACTTCCTGAAGCCAAAGACTAAAAACGCATTGGCGAAAAAGATACTGGTTTAAATACAGGTGGCATGGGCGCTATCTCCCCAGTTCCTTTTGTAGATCAGGCATTCACAGACAAAGTAATAAACCAAATTGTCCTTCCAACCCTCAAAGGAATTCAAGAAGATAAACTAGATTATAAAGGATTTATTTTTATCGGTATTATTAAAGTAAATGACCAACCTTTCGTGATTGAATATAATTGTCGTATGGGCGACCCCGAAACCGAAACAGTGATGCCACGACTAGAAAACGACCTTGTCGATTTGTTGCGTCGAGTGCACGATGGTTCCTTACATGAAGTTCAATGTACCCATTCCCCACTTGCTTCAGCCACCGTGATGTTAGTCAGCAAAGGTTACCCAGAAGTCTATGAAAAAAATAAAGAAATCACCTTGCCCGAGCCGACAGAACAATCTTTCATTTTTCATGCAGGTACTAAACTCAATCCACCACAACTTCTTACCCAAGGAGGACGAGTTCTTGCCATTACTTCATTAGGCCAAAACTTACACCAAGCCTTAGCCAAATCGTATAGTACCATAGACCAAATTAGTTTCGAAGGAAAAACTTTCAGATCTGATATAGGCTGGGAATTTGAATCGTAACGATTGATAACACTTATGCTCTTCGCCCAACTAGCAAATAATTGATTCTTTTTGATTTTTATATCAAAATGAATACAATCTTTGTAAAGGATTCCGTTAGTTAGTCCTTTGCCATCATGCCACATTATAAATACATAGTAACCTCTTGCTTGCTATTGTTTTTGCCTTTTCTCACAAAGGCACAAAACAAAGCCTCAGGAAATGATACCATCATGGTGGGTGCTATTGTTGTGGGCTCAGATACCATGCCGCATAAATGGCTCAAAGATGTATACGTGACCGAAAAGGCTTCCAAAGCACTTGCCAAAATGCGCAAACAAAAACGTCAACAAGATGAAGCCTATAGCAGACTCAGATATAATGTTTATTATGTTTACCCTTATGCAGTTTCAGCCGCCTTTATTTTAAGAGACATCGATTCTGTGCTTGCAAGCCTAAACAGTAAAGAGGCTAAACAACAATTTAAACGTAGAAAAGAAAATGAGTTGAATAAACAATTCAAAGGCGAATTAGAAAATATGACCATAGATCAAGGACATATCTTGGTTAAACTTATTGCTCGACAAACTGGTAAACCTTGCTATACCATTGTGAAAGAATTGAAAGGTGGCTTTAATGCCAGAATTTGGCAAACCGTAGCCTTCTTGTTTAGTCACAACCTCAAGGACGAATACGATGCCCAAGGTGAAGATGCAGATATAGAAACTTTCGTGCAAGAAATTGAAGCCCGAGGTCATTTCGAAAGAGTTAAATCTTAAAAAAATATTTTCAATTTTTTGGGCGGCGAACAGGCTTTTCGCTGCAAGTCCTCTCCCGCCAGAGCGCGGAATGCGGGCTTTACGCTACAATCCTTGCCGCTAGCATTCCTTCATAAACTTTCGTATCAAGTGATGTATGTTGTGGTCTATTTATATCTTACTTTCGCACAACAATAAACTCCAAATGAAATTAGATATTTTAGCCATAGCCGCTCATCCTGATGATGCCGAATTATCCTGCGCAGGTGCCTTGATGTTACATAAAAACCTAGGACAAAAAACCGGCATCCTAGATTTAACGCAAGGCGAATTAGGTTCTCGAGGTAGTATAGAAATTCGAGCAAAAGAAAGTGCCCATGCGGCTGAAATTTTGCAACTCGATGCCAGAGAAAATCTACAATTTAAAGATGGCTTTTTCAGCAATGACGAAACCCATCAAAGAAAATTGATTACAGCTATCAGAAAATATCAACCCAATATTGTACTGGCCAATGCCCCGCGAGATCGACACCCCGATCATGGCAAAGCCTCTCAGCTTATAAAAGATTCTTGTTACTTGGCAGGACTCACAAAAATCATCACAGAATTAGATGGCAAACCACAACAAGCTTGGCGACCTAAAAAAGTATTTTTCTATATTCAGGATATGTATCTTGAACCTCATTTTGTTTTAGATATCTCTTCTGTATTCGAACAAAAAATGCAAAGTATTCAAGCCTATGCTTCTCAATTTTATTCTGAAACTTTAGACGGACCAAAAACTTATATCTCCTCTGCAGAATACCTCAATATGGTAAAGTATAGAAACATGTTGATGGGTAAAAAAATTGGCGTTGCTTTCGGTGAAGGTTTTGTACTCGGCGAAAGTCATCTAGGTTTGCAAAATTTCAATAACCTAGTTATTCCTGAATTAGTATAGATGATTCATTATCGATTGTATTGCGGCAACGATAGTAACGAAAATCCCATCTCGTTTCAAGACGAGATGGATTGCAGTGGATAGCGTGTTTGCCGCCCTAAAAAAAAAACAATCTTACAGGTTATAAATTTTTCAAATCTGCCAACATACTTTGTACTTGCAAATTTTTTGGATCAAGTCTCAAGGCATGTTGCAGCAAAGGTTTTATTTTTTGTGGCTGATTAATTTTATAATAGCATACAGCCAAATTAATCAAGGTCTGAACTTGATCAGGATCGAGCATGATAGCAGTTTGCAAGGAAGAAATAGCCTGAGGTAAATTATTTTGTTGCATATATAAATACCCGAGTTGACTATGCGCTTTGGTGTATCTTGGATTTTGTTGTAAGATAAATTCAAACACTTTTTGCGCAGCTTTCATATCCTGTTGAACTATCAAAGCATCACCTAATTTATATTGAAAATCTAAACCGTATGGCTTCAAGTTCGTTGATTGCTTCAAAAATTCTACGGCTTTTTTCTGATTTTTCATTTTCAAAAAGGCAGTCCCAATTCGATAGGCTGTCCATGCATCTTTGCAATCTGTAGCAACTTCATGTTCGGTAATAGTCACAATGCGCGCATAATTTTCTTGTAAAAATAAAGCTCGAATTAAATCGGCATCATACTGATTATCTGTATCCACGCCAGCCTTTTTCAAGTAAAATAATGCACTATCAAGCAAAAAGGCATTTTCTTCATAACGTTCATAAAACTCAAGATAAGCTTTCGCCATGGTTCGGTCTTTCACTTGATCTTGATTATAACATTTCAGTCCTAAAAATGTAGCAATCTCATTTTTATCCGATACCAAAGGTTTGCGTCTGATATAATGATCGGTTACTGCCACATGAGGAATATCAATACTTCCATTTTTAGGCATATGACAAGTAGCACATTCGTTGTTTTTTGTCTGCCGAATGTCTAGTTTCTCTGTACAATCTTTTCCTTGATGATGACAATTTTTACAAGCCACATTGTATTGTTCTTGAGGCGTAAACTTGACACTAACATGGGGGTTATGACAAGTGATACAACTCACCTTTCCAGAATTTACAAAGCATTTGCTCATCTTTAATCTCTCCACATGACTCGCCATAATCATATGTTTTTCATCAAGGCCATAATTGGGCATAAACACATTCATGGTATTATGAAGAGGATCGGAAGGCATGAAATCAAAAAAAGA
>CAZSUF010000070.1:14631-15492 GCA_964609875.1 uncultured Bifidobacterium sp. | reverse complement strand
TATTAGCAGTCACCCCTTTTAATTTTACAGCCATTGGCGGTAACTTACCTACATCAGCAGCCATGTGTGGCAATGTAGTAGTTTGGAAAGCTGCAAACACTCAGGTGTATTCGGCTAACCTCTTCATGAAAATATTGAAAGAAGCAGGATTGCCTGATGGCGTTATTAATTTGATTTATGTGAGCGGACCAGTCGTTGGTGATGTATGTTTCAGTCATAGAGATTTTGCGGGCGTGCACTTTACTGGAAGTACAGGAGTATTTCAAGGCATGTGGAAAACCATCGGTGAAAATATTGCCAAATACAAAACCTATCCGCGTATTGTGGGCGAAACTGGCGGTAAAGATTTTGTCTTAGTTCATCCTTCAGCAAATGCAGATGCAGTAGTTGCAGGTATTGCAAGAGGAGCCTTCGAATATCAAGGACAAAAATGCAGTGCGGCATCAAGAGCTTATATTCCTGATAATTTAGCGAATGAAGTAAGAAAAAAATTAGTAGCCGAAGTGAAAAGTATGAAGATGGGTACCACCGAAGATTTTACCAATTTTGTGAATGCTGTCATTGATGAAAAATCATTCAAGAATATTAAACAATATATCGATACCGCTAAGAAAGATAAATCTTGTAAAATTATTGTTGGGGGTAAATGCGATTCTTCTAAAGGATGGTATGTAGAACCTACCATTATTGAAACCACAGATCCGAAATACAAAACGATGTGTGAAGAAATTTTCGGACCTGTACTTACCATCTATGTTTACCCTGCAGCAGCTTTTGATAAGGTTTGTGAGTTAGTAGATTCAACTTCGGATTATGCTTTAACTGGCGCTATATTTAGTCAAGACAGATATGCCATCGAAA